>JACCVS010000691.1 GCA_013698055.1 Acidobacteriota bacterium | reverse complement strand
GCCGGAGACTTTCACCGGCTGTCCCGAAAGCAGCGTCGGAGAGAAACGCGCGCCCTGTGCCGCTTGCACCGCAGCCTGCTTTAACAGCATGTGGCCGCTCGTGGCTTTAGCTGCGACGACTTTGCCCGTTTCGTCTATGACTACTTCCACGACGACCACGCCCGAAGCGCGTGAGGTCTTGGCCGCCGGGGGATAGACCGGCTTCGGTAAGCTGACGGCTTTGCCATTAAGGACGCCGCCCGAGACGGGCTTGAGGAGAGGCTTCGGCACTCGCTTAGCGACTGGGGGAGGCGGTTCATCGTCAATCTTAACTGTCGAGCTACTGGCTACGTTGCTTGGCAAGCGAAGCGCGCTATCGGGAGTTGCCATGTTCGTTTTGATGAGCGAACCGCCGGTTGGCAAGGGGGCGATTGACTTGCTGGCGACAACACCCGCCGGTTGGGATGTGCTCGATGTGGGCTTGTTAGACGCTTGCAAATTGCCGGTTGAAGTTTGCTGCGAGACTGCTACTACTGCTGCTGCTGCGCCGGAGGAAGATGGTTGAGCGGCTGCGGGCTGGCTCATCCTGGCGAGAGTCGCTTCGTCCAAATAGTAGCTGATCATACGATAGGTGACTTCTGTCGGCTCGTAAGAGAGCTTGCCGCCTTCGATGAGCGCCACAGAGGTTGTCATCTTTGTCCAGTTGCCGAAGTTGTCCGTCTCGTAGGAATAGACCTCTTTGCTCAGGAGCGAGCCGTCCGAGTTTACCAATGTCATCTCGACGATGTTGCCCTTGTCGTCATACTTGTAAACTTCTTTGCCCGTCAGGGCTGCGCCGGGAACCGGAAAATAGGCGTTCTCAATCTTGACGCCTTTGATGTCGTAAGCGACCACTTCCATCACAGCGCGCTGGCCTTCAACTATCTTGCCACCCTTGTTCGAGAGCTTGACCGTTTCGGTGCGAACACGTCGCACAGGGCCGAGGAGGCCATCCCGATCTCTGTCCGTCTCCATGTTCAGATAAGAGAACAGCGAGACCTGATAGTTTCCGCTTGGGGATGAGGAATCAATTATTGCTGACGCGGGCAGGCCGAAAAACGCAATGAGAAGGACAACCGGCAGGGACTGGTTCATTCGTCTTTTCATAGACTTAACTCCTGAAATCATATTTGTGAGTGGCTCAGAGATCGTGGGATGGGGCGGGTAAAGCACTTGCCATCTCGGTTCTGGCTTGGAGAAACTTGGAAGTCCGGAAGGTTTTCACCCGAAACTCGGATGGCTGAAGTCCGCCAGAACGAGAAAAACCAGTGAAAGGGAGTCTAAAAGTGACCGCTTAGGGACTTTACAAGATTGACGGGGCCGCAAAACCAGGCGCTACCCTGAAACCTGACAGAGGCAGCAACAACATATTATATTGATTAACAAAGTTTGTCTATAGGAAACATAGGTCAACCGAAAAGAGCACATAATCAAGCGAAAGCCGAAATCTGAGGCGGCTTTTAGCTGGCAAAGAGCGTCTCCGTGCGTCCCGCAGCCAGTAGTTCGCGCGCGGCTTCGTAAACCTCATCGGTAGTCATCTCAGAGATTCTCTGGCTGTAGAGGACGCGGTGACGTTCCTCGATGGGAATGAAACTATTGGGGGTCGGGCGGTCGAGGAGAGCGACGACAGAAGCGCCGACGGCTGTGGCTATGTGCATCGGGCCGGTGTCATTTGAGACGAAGACTGAGAGGCGCGCGAGCGCAGAGGCGAGTTGCGGGATGGTGAGTTTGTCAAAGATGATCGTTGAGCGGGGAAAGAGGGCGCGCATCTCCTTGACCATCTCGCGCTCCTCCGGCCCGGCGAAGAGAATTATTCGCACGCCGTCGTTACGCATGAGGCGTTCGGCAACTTCAGCGAAGCGAGCGAGTGGCCAGCGACGGCCTGGATGTCCTGCGCCCGGAAAAAGCCCTACGAGCGGTGCGTTCGTGTTGGCCTTCTCTTTCATCAGCATCTGCTCAACGCTCGCGTCATCGTCAGCGCGCGTCGGCAGGCGCGGGACGCGTGGCGCATCCTTGATGCCGAGCGGGATTATCACATCGAGGTAACGATCAATCGCATGTTTCGTCGGGCAATTATCTTCGATGGGCGGCTTCGGTTGAAAGTTGGCGAGAAGATCAAGCGAGCGACCGGGACGCCGCGCGTAGAGTCTGTGCGGCGCGCGGGAGAGAAAGCCGAGCAGATTCGTTTCCGACAAACTGTGCAGGTCAATCACGAAGTCGAACTGCTGCCGCCGCACTTCTTTGACGATGCGCCCGATGCGAAGAATCGCCAGCACCTTCGACCCGTCGCGGAGCGCAACACGATCCACCACAATCGTCGCATC
>JACCVS010000674.1 GCA_013698055.1 Acidobacteriota bacterium | reverse complement strand
ACTTACAAGACTTGCCAACTTTGAGATAGGTTTCATCAACCCGATAGGAAGTACCGCTCATCTTCAGATGTGGGCGGATTCTCTTGTTGATTTCAGGCGCGTATCTCTGGACCCATCTCCAGACAGTGGTATGGTCCACTGAAAGTCCGCGCTCACACATCATCTCTTCCAAGTCTCGATAAGAGAGTTGATAACGGCAATACCATCTGACGCACAAAATAATAATCGTTGGCTCAAAATGCCGCCACTTGAAAAAGGATGCATTATGTTTCACTGTTAGAATCCCGAAGAGGTTGTAGAATGAACTGAAGGATGGATTATACTGATGAAACGATTTCCTGCAACACAACCCTCGGAAACTTATGGCGAGTTCATAAATAGTCAACTTAGATTTTCTGGAGAGCATGACCTGACGGCCTGACGATAGCTTTTACAAAGGCATCGGTTGGCGCGAGCAATGAATCTATAATAGAATAAGAGTCCTCCCCCGACCGCCACCGGGCGCAGTTACATTCTTGTCTGGCATTCGGCTTTCACTCAATTTCAGCACTGTGGTTAATATGAATCGTCTTCTCTCGCTTACGCTGCTCATCCTCTTGCTGGCGATGCAACTCACATTTCCGCTTAAAGCGACGGCAGCCTCCGGCACATTGAACTACACGGCGCTCGGCGATTCGCTGGCCGTCGGGATTGCGGATTTTAGCCGGGGCGGGTATGTGCCGCGTTATGCAGCTTACGCGCAAGCGGACACTAGCCTGAGCGTGGTTTTACAGAATCCTTTAGATAGCAATCTCGCCGCGCCCGGGCGACACAACGGATGGACGAGCAGCCAATTGTTAGACGCGCTTCGTAATGATGTCACTCTGCGCAACCTGATCGCCAATTCGCAAGTGGTCACGTGGGACATCGGCGGCAACGACTTTCTGCGCGCATTAAACACATATTCGGCTGGCACCTGTGGTGGCCCGGACAACCAGGATTGCTTCAGAAGCGCCGTCGCAACGCTCAAAGTTAATTGGAGCGCAATTACCGCGGAGGTCTTATCGTTGCGCAGCACGAGCAACACGATTATCCGCACCATGGACATCTATAACCCGTTTGTAAATGTCGAGAAAGATACCGGCACTTTTCCGCTCTTTAAATCTTATCTTGACGACGTTAATAGATACATCGCGACGATGGCAGGGGCCAACAATATTCCATGCGCAAGAGTCTATGAAGCTTTCAATGGGCCGAATGGCGATCAAGACGCGGCGGCGAAAGGATACATGTCTTCGTATGATCCTTCGGGCATCCATCCGAACGATTTGGGACATAAAGTGGTCGCCGATCTCCTCCGCAATCTCGGCTATGCTCCGCTCGCGGGGCCAGGTTCAACCGGAGCGCCCATTCTAGTCACCGAAGAGAACTCAAACCGCGCCGCCGCCGTCGATTCCGTAACGCTCGTACGCGATCCATTTTCAGTCTTCACGACACAAAACTTCAGCGCAGATGGGCGCACCCGCGTCACGCTCTTTGCCGCTAATGTCTCCCTCCTTCCCGGCGAGAACGCATCTGCGATTACGGCGCAGGCCGAAGATTCGCAACGCAGATTCTACCCGCTGACGATTGAATACGTTGGTAAGGTTCCGAACATCGAGGCGCTCACGCAGGTGATCGTCAAACTGCCGGATGAACTTGCGAGCGGCGGAGAGGTGTGGATCAGCCTCAACCTGCGCGGTGCGAACAGCAATAAAGCACTGATTAATATTAAGAGCCCCTAACAAAACTGCTGAACGAAGTTCCAACAGATGAGCGCGCAGCCGAGTTGCAGAAACGCCAGATGTATTTCGGCGGCGCGCTCGTAACGAAACTTCAACCGGACGTGTCAAAAGCTTTGTGTAAGTGATCGTCATTAGAGAGCAGGCATCCTATCCCCGAACAGGATGGCAAAGCGATTCAATGCCGCCTTCCATTCCTTGATCGGCATCGTCCACTTCCGAGCAATGTTCTGCAACGCCAGGTAGAGCAGTTTCACCGCCGATTCATCGGACGGAAAAGAGCCGCGGTTTTTAATGATCTTGCGCAGGCTCATGTTGACCGACTCGATCGCGTTCGTTGTGTAAATGACCTTGCGGATGTCTGCCGGGTAAGCGAAGAACGGCGTCACGCGCTCCCAATTCGCTCTCCATGATTTGGAGATGGTCGGGAACTGCTCCTCCCACTTTGCAGCGAACTCTGAGAGCTTCAGCTCAGCCTCTTCGCACGTCGAGGCGCGATAGATCGTTTGTAAGTCCGCAGCTACTTCCTTGCGCTGCTTCCAGCCAACATAGTTCAGAGAGCGTAAACTTAGTGCCGAGGAAAAAAGACATGTGGAATCAATCGAGAGATTTCAAGAAGATCTTGAAGCCCGCAAATTAAAATCACCCAAGCAACTTCCGAAGATAGAAGGTAATGATCTGATATTTATCTGGGCGATAAATGAGGCGGAGAATTCCCCGAAGGTGTATAATCCGTGCCGCCTGCCTGGGAGAGCGCGCTCCTCTTTTTATGGCGAACCAAACCTCGATCTATACTCAATCGAATTCACAAACCCGTTGACCATCTGCCGGTAATTGTTCGGATCGCCCTGCATCGTCGTTATCCAGTCCAGGTACAACGCGTCCGGATCACGTCTGAGATACCCGAAGTACTGCATCACCACGAACGCCTGCACGTAGTACTTAGCATCCACCTCCGCGCTCTCCACGATCTCGCGCAACACCTGTGCCCTGCTTTTCCCTTCATTCGCCATCGCTTGCTGCATCGTCGCCACCGTCTGCACGCTGCCCTGGATGGTGATCTGCGAGAGCCCTGCTGTGTCAAAGAGTTTCTGCACGTAGTCGTTATTCGACAACTCGTTGTAGATGGAGGTGAACCCTGGTCTGGACATGAAATCCTGAATGAAGCCCTGACGGGCATTCTCCATCTCGGCCTCTGTGAGAAAGCCGCTGACCCGTGCCAGGTCTGGCATGAACTCGGCGAAGGTGGGTATACGACCAAGACTGACGTTGTAGAAGCGGTAAGGGAAATAGCCCCTTTGGCGAAACTCAGGGGAGCGGAAGAAGCCGCTGGAGACTTCGATGCGGTCGCACTGGATGCTTCCCGCCGGGCAATTGTTGAGGATGGCGAGCCAGTCGGTTAAGCCCTGCTGTTCGGGTTCGCGGTTGAGGAAGTCCCGATACTGCTGGCGAACGAAGAACTCCGCGCAGTCGATGGGATTGGGGCATGACGGTGAAGTCAGCGAGAGCGCCTGCCAGTCG
>JACCVS010000091.1 GCA_013698055.1 Acidobacteriota bacterium | reverse complement strand
CGCAACTCGCTGGCGCTGGCACGCACCAAAGGCAGATCATCCGCCAACTCCGTCTTGAACTTAACGCGCGCCTCGCGCTCATCCTGCGACGCTTTGGCGTAGTCTTCGGTAAACGCGATAGAGTCTTTCACCAGCTCGTTTAACTGGACAGCGTTCATCGCGACGGGTGTTTCAGGATAATGGCGCGCGCTCTCGCTGATTCGCTTGATCATCTGCTCTCCATCATCGCTCGCCTTCAA
Source organism: Acidobacteriota bacterium (assembly GCA_013698055.1). Classification (GTDB taxonomy): domain Bacteria; phylum Acidobacteriota; class Blastocatellia; order Pyrinomonadales; family Pyrinomonadaceae; genus QHXM01. The sequence goes on along the minus strand of JACCVS010000091.1, from coordinate 1,774 downwards.
AATCTTCTCTGCTCGCTTTTTCGCGTATGCGTCTTCTGTTAAGTGCATCACGAGCAACTCGGCGTTGCCGCGAATCACCGTCAGAAGATTGTTGAAGTTGTGCGCCACGCCGGCGGCCACCTCGCCGACCTCCTGCAAACGCGCCCCGCGCATCAGTTGCTCACGCAGCACGTCCTTCTCGGTCACGTCGCTGACGGAAATGAGACAGAGATTCGAGCCGTCTTTCTGAAAACTCGTCAGTGTGATTTCAACTTCTCTGGGCCGCTCGGGAAACGGAAAGCGAAAGTGGAAATCCGCGACCAACCCGGCGCGGTGCATCGTTTCCTTGAAACGCCCGTAGAATTCCTGCACCTGCGTGCATGGAGCAATCTCGGAGAAGAAATTCTTGCCCAAAACATCTTCACGCTGGCGATTAGCAATCTCTTCTTCGCGCGCGTTGTAGTAGAGGATTTTGCCTTCTTCATCAACCACGATGATACCGTATGGCAATAGATCGAGCGTGGCAAAATCTACATTAGGTGTGTTTTGTGAGTTTGGAAGACTTAACTGCTTCATGGCTATCCCCTAATTGTTCAGGCTAATAACTGCCAAGCATCTTCAAAGGCCTGGTTTCAGAAACGATTCCGTGTTTATGCGCGAGTCTATAGAAGAGGTCGAGACCTGCGCGCATCTCTTCGTCCAACTCAAAAGAGATGTTTTCCAGCAAGTATGACTTGATCTCATTCTGCGGCAAACCGACCGCTTGCCTGTAAAGTGAGGCAATGTCCGCAACATGTTCCAGCCCCTCTTCCCGCGCTCCGGCAAAATCAATCCGCCGCACTTTCTTAAGTTCATGCTCATGAGCCATCCACATAGCAAAGACAAAGCCAAGCCCTGTGTGCCTGCGCCAGAGTTCGGCCAAATCATACACAACTACATGGTCGCGCGAAAAGCTCATCCCCGGATCACCGATGATCAATGCGGCGTCAGCCGTTAAAAGCATCGAAGCGACATCAGGCACGCTCTCCGTCCACTCCGGCTCGAACCCGAAGAATTCGCGGAAGATTACCCGAACGAGCACCGCAGACGTGCGCGAAGAGATGTCCAGAGCGATTGTCCGAATTTCTCTCAGGTCATCAAGCTGATCGCGCATCACCAGCACGACGCTTCTCACGCTTGAGCGCGAGCCGACACAGACCCCCGGTACAATTGCCAGATCAGGAATGCGCTGGTATTCGATGACAGGGACGAGTGCCGCGTCCACCTCCCGACGCGCCAGCATGTCGGCGCACCGCGCCGGAGCGGTATCCGTCACCAACTCCACATCGTTCTGCATCGAGCCGTACATAAAACTCCAGATGAGCGGAGCCGTATTCAAGTAGCTGGAAGCCGCAATTCGCGGTTGGCCTGCTTTGCGACCTTTAATCGGAAATCTCTTTTCGATGAACTTAGACACATCAGAATGCTAACGTGGCAAACGGTAAAAGGCAAAAGAAGAGTATTCAAGGTTCGAGGTTCAAGGTTCAAAGTTACGGACACGGTTTTGACCTTGAACCTTGAGCCTTGAACTTTGAACTTGCTTCACTTTTTCCTTTTTACTTTCGCATTTTGCCTTTATATTGCCTTTGATGCCAATTTATGATGTCAGCGTATCTATCTCGGCGGCGACGCCTGCTTATCCGGGCGATCCGGGAATTGAGATCAGGCAATGGGCTGCGATTGCCGATGGCGACGCAGCCAATGTTTCGCTGCTTCACTTCGGCGCGCATACGGGAACGCACGTTGACGCTCCCTC
>JACCVS010000656.1 GCA_013698055.1 Acidobacteriota bacterium | reverse complement strand
ATTGGTTGTGAGGAATTCGCCTGAACCATCCTCAGTAACTTTTGACAAGTCATTTACTTTGACATTGTTTCCTTGCTGTTTACCTTCACCCGAATTTTTCTTCCCATTCCCTTTGCTCATTGAAATCCCCTTTTCTGATTGCGCCATCATATAGGCGCAGCGTTCATTTTCAAGCAATAGCTAATCCGCTCAGCTATGTTGCATGATTTTGGATAAAGTCGCGTCTAGTTTTTGTCGTCTTTATCCTCGTCGTCATCGTCGTCATCCATTTCGACTTCGATGACCGTGTTGGTAGCCACATCTAGGGCAACCTCGTAGGTCTTGCCATCTTGAGCGAGAATCTCGACTTCGCAGATGGTCTGGCCCCGTTCCTTCTCTATCTCCACAGCTCGCATGTCGCCGGGTTTGGCAATCATGGCTGTTCTGATAGACGCGATCACCTGGTCGGCTGCGATAGCCGCTTTCTCCTCTTTGGTGCTTTGCCCTTCTACCTTTGTCCAGACTCCACTGACTGCTATCGCCAGCGCGACCAAACAAATCAAGGTTGAACCGACGATTCGCTTCAACCTGCTTTGCATCATGGTAATTTCCCCTTCGTTGGAATCCCACTTCTACAGTTTTATTAGGCGGACTTACGATACTAATCAAAGTCCAGCCCTTAATCAATCTTTCGTAGCTAAGAAGCACCTAACACTCGAACCCAATCTGCCCCGAGCATGAAGCATATAATCTGAGTTCCAAAGAGAATGGTGAAAGGATAGCTATGGAGGGGTCGGGTTGAATGAGCCGTTGATGTGTCCATTGTTGACAGCGTTCACCATCGCTTTCTTTGATTCTTTCGCAAAACGCTTCTGTAATCTTCGGCTAAACGGATAGCCTGCCTTCGCTAAAATATGCTTTGGCTTCGAGAAAGCATATATCTCGAACCAAACTTTATTATCTGCACGATGGTACTCAACTGAGAACCTTTCTTCGCCACACTCTGCATGAGCGAGCAACGTACCATAAGCAAAACCATATCTTTCGATCTCGCCTTTTTCCTCCATGACATACACAATCCGGTTGGCATTCAAAGACCAGAAACCTAAATGATTTACCAACACACCGATGGTTGCGCCAACTACAATAGGTGTATCTGCCCAGCATAGCTTGAGCCACTGGATGTCAAACATTTTCCAACTTTTCAGGGCAATAATTGCTTTTGAAAATGTTTCGCGTCCTTCACCAAGCATCACTCGATTATGGTCAACATTGTATCCGCTCGGAGCCACTGCGCGAGAAGCACCCGGTTCAGGATAGGAAAACGGTTCGCCTTCTCGTTCTTCAAGAAACCGACGGATAAATGTTTCGTCTGGCTTGTTCAATAAGAACATCGGTTACATACTGCAATCGTGAAGCTTGATATTACAGTCTAAAAATAATTTCTCTCTCGATTATACTTTCCACAACTTAAAATCTCGCGCTCCGCGCAAAACGCCGTCCGCGCCCTTTTCGAGTTTCAGAATCGGATTAACTTCACCCCATTTCCCCACCGAATTTCGTTCCTGCGCCGTAATAAATTTGTCGCCTTCAAATAAAATCGCATTAATCGAATCTTCTTTAAAGTTTTTTCCGGTCAACGTCATATGAATGTGCGCCGCATCCGTTCGATTCGGATAAGGCGCGGGCTTTATCGAGCTAAATTCATATTTGCTGTTTGCGCCCGTCAGCATCCAGCCGCGAAAATGTCCGTCTCGGACTTCACCGCGTCTGCCGTAATATCCATCGCTGTCGGTATGATAAAAGTAAATCAAGACGTTGGGCGCGGGTGTTTTGCCGTCGGGCTGAAAAATCGTGCCGGAAATAATCATCGCCTCGTCTTTATCCGACTTTTTCGACAAAGCGGTTTTCCACGAAACATCGTCGGGCGCGTCTATCGCTCCTCTTGCCTCTGTGCCGGATGGCATTGCGTTTTTCTTTATCAGGCTCAATTCGGTTTCAGTTTTTTGAGCCAGCGTATTGGTTTTGCAACTGATTAAAAAAGGAAACGCGATTGCCGCCATCGAAGCGCGTTTCAAAAAATCTCGTCGGGTTTCGTTTTGTTGACTCATAAAATTTTTTCCCTTCACAAAATTTGCTGATAGTTAGACGGAGCAGCTTTCGGTTTACTTCAAAGCTGGTGATTAAAGAGGCATCCAGCTTCTAAATAGGTAGAATGATTCCAGATAACATGCTGATTTGGCGTACATGAGCAGAATCA
>JACCVS010000619.1 GCA_013698055.1 Acidobacteriota bacterium | reverse complement strand
TGTTCCAGCTAACGCCGGAGGAGCAGCGTCGCATCTCGTCGGGTTCGCCTGCTGCTACGGGCGGCGCATCGCCCGCACCGAGCGCGCCAGCCACGCCGCCGACTTCGGCGCACGCGCGCCGTGTGAGACAAAACACGAAGCGGTTGAATAGTCATGCTGCCCGCAAGGTCGGGTGGACAAAGACGAGCAGGTCAAAAGCGCACGCTCCGCGCCTGCGCGCCGTGCGAGCGCGCCCGTCTTGATTTCATGTATTGGAAAATTCCATAGGTAAAGTGGAACTCATCTTTAGTTGGAGGAATCAATTATGTTAAAGAAACGAGCAGGCTTCTGGCTTGCGAACTCGATTATGGTCTCGCTGCTCGCGCTCAGCTTCGCTTGTGGCGGCAAAACAGATGATGCCGCGGATTCAGGTGGCGGTGATAGTGGTGGCGGGACGACCGCCGGAACCAAATACGCGGCCACCGGCAACGAAGGCACAGTCACCGGCAAGGTGAGCATGAACGGTGCAGCGCCCGCCCCGCAGAAAATTGATATGTCGCAGGATGCCAACTGCGCTGCCAAGAGCAAGGACCCGATGACCGAGACGGTCATGGCCAAAGACGGCAAGCTGGCTAACGCTTTCATTTACGTCAAAGATGGAACGACTGCCGATGGCAAAAAAATCGCCGACTTCAGCTTTGACACGCCGAGTGCAGAAGTCGTGCTTGACCAGAGCGGCTGCCGCTACGTCCCGCACGTCATAGGTATTCAGCCCAACCAAAAGCTGAAAGTCACCAACAGCGACCCGACCGGCCACAACATCCACGCGCTGCCGAAATCTGGAAGCGGCAACGAAGAGTGGAACGAGTCGCAGCCTGGCGGCGCTGGCCCGATCACCAAGACCTTCAAGCGTTCGGAGATTCTGGTGCCCGTCAAATGCAACCAGCATCCCTGGATGAAGGCTTACGTCGGCGTTATCAAGCATCCTTTCTACGCCGTCAGCAAGGAAGACGGGTCGTTTGAGATCAAGGGCGTGCCCGCAGGAACTTACACGGTTGTCGCATGGCATGAAAAATTCGGCGAGAAGACCGCACAGGTCAAAATTGACGCCAAAGGCGCGGCGACTTCCGACTTCGCCTTTGACTCAACTGCGACAGCCTCCGCTGAAGGTGGTTCGTTAAAGGTTATGCCTGCGCTCGAAATTCCGATGACGATCAGGCACTAAAGTAAGACAGTGACAAGTGACGAGCGACAAGCAAGAAGCTGGCTTTAACTCGTCACTCGTCACTCGTCACTCGTCACTGTACTTATGAGCAAGGGTTTACATCGCTTCACGGTGTTCGTGACGGGCGCGACGTTGTTTCTGATTGTTGCGGGCGCGCTCGTGACGAGTCATGATGCGGGGTTGGCGACAAACGATTGGCCGCTCTCGAACGGGCAGGTCTTCCCCGAAATGGTCGGGAATCTTTTCTGGGAACACGGCCACCGCATGGTTGCCACCAGCGTCGGGATTCTCGTTATTGTTCTTAACATCTGGCTCTGGCGAAGCGAGAAGCGGGGTTGGGTTCGGCGGCTTGGCCTTGTGGCTCTAGCCTTAGTTATTGCGCAGGGACTTCTGGGCGGTTTGACGGTCAAGATGATGCTTCCGCTTGCCGTTTCTTCGGCACACGCGACGCTGGCTCAAGTTTTTTTCTGCACGATGGTGAGTCTTTCGGTTTTTACTTCGCCCGACTGGGGAGAAGAACGCGAGACAGTTGAAGATCAGGGAAGTCCGTCGCTTCGTTATCTTGGAATCGCTGCTGCGGCAAGCATTCTGGTTCAGTTAGTCGTCGGGGCGACCTTGCGACATTCGGCGACGTGGGATCAATACTTGCCGACGAGTCTCTTGCTGACGCATTTGGGCGGCGCTCTTATTGTCGTTCTCATCTTGGGCACGGCCATCGTCACGGCTCTGCGGCGCTACTCTGGCGAAAGTTATCTAACCCAGCCAGCGAAAATCGCGGCGACGCTGCTGATCATTCAATTATCGCTAGGGCTGGCGGCATACTTAACGCGGCTGGCGTCGCCTAATTCGCCGCAGCCGCGCAATCCGATGGTCGGCATTACGGTCGCGCACGTCGCCTGCGGGGCGCTTGTCTTCGCCACGACAATCATGCTGACCTTGCGAGCCTTTCGAGTTCTCAAGGACGAGAGCGTGAGCGCTTCGGCTTACCAGAAGCTGAGCGCCGAGCCGAACCTGTGATAGGGAGTTTGAAACTTACAAGTTGAAATCTGAAATTTTACTAAAGAGCGCGGTAATAGACCTTAATCCGACGGTGATAACGAAAGCGCGGATCGAGGGATTGTCTTCGCGCGAGCGTGTGCTGGCTTATGTTGATTTAACGAAGCCGCGTATCACTTTTCTGATTGTTTTAACGGCTGCCGCCGGATTCGCTCTCGGCGCAAAAGGCGGTCTCGATTACCTGCTTTTTACGCACGCGATGTTTGGCATAGCGCTGCTTTCGTCAGGCATTGCCACGCTCAATCAGTACATGGAGCGCGACCTTGACGGCCTGATGCGTCGCACAATGACGAGGCCGCTGCCTTCCGGAAAACTGGCTCCCGTCGAGGCTCTGGTCTTCGGCGCGGGGCTGACTATCATCGCGGAAGTCTATCTGGCGCTCCTCGTCAATCCGCTGACGGCTATGTTCGGGCTGGCGGTTATCGCTGGCTATCTTTTCATGTACACGCCGCTCAAGACCCGGACGACGCTTTCAACGGCAATCGGCGCGTTTCCCGGTGCGTTGCCGCCGTTGATGGGATGGACTGCCGCTACGGGCGAGGTCACGACGGGCGCATGGGTGCTCTTTGCCATTTTGTTCCTGTGGCAGTTTCCGCATTTTCTCGCCATCGCATGGATGTACAGGGAAGATTACGGGCGCGCGGGAATTCGTATGCTTCCCGTGGTTGAACCCGAAGGGCGCGTCACCGGGCAGCAGATTGTTGCTTACACCTTGATGCTGCTGCCTGTCAGTTTGCTCCCGACCTTGCTCGGAATTTCAGGCCGCGTCTATTTCTACGGAGCCATCCTGCTCGGCTCGCTTTTTCTGATTAGCAGTATCTCGGCTGCACTTTCGAAAACAACACAGCAAGCGCGGCGACTCCTGCTCGCCTCAGTGCTTTATCTGCC
>JACCVS010000546.1 GCA_013698055.1 Acidobacteriota bacterium | reverse complement strand
CGTGCCTGTCTTTTGCAACTTAAAGCAAACCGTTCGTCTCTGAAATGCGTTTATTATAAGGAATCGGCTTGCTGGATAATCCAGGTGATAATTTGTGCGCCGGAAACGCGGACCCGCGCAGGCGCATCTCAATAACTGCTTGGACAAAGAGCCATCAAAGTTAAAGAAGGAAGAAATTTATGTATAGACTTTCCGCCCGTCAAATTATCGGAATAGCGTTGCTGTCGGCGATTTTTGCCGCCGCTTCGGTTATGGTTTTCACTCGTTTGAGCGGCCATTTCCAGCCCAGTTCTGCGGCCTTTACAGAGGCCATGCCGAGCGGCGTCACAGACCCCGCGCTGGCGACTGATGAGCAGAACAACATAGAAGTTTACAAGGCTATCTCGCCCGGCGTCGTCTCCATCAAGTCAACCTCTTACAGGCAGGACATGTTCGGCCAGGTCGAGGAGGGACAGGGTTCCGGCTCAGGCTCCGTGATAGACGAGCAGGGACACATCCTGACCAATTATCACGTTGTTGAAGGAGCGGAAAAGCTCACGGCCAGTCTTGGCGGCGGCAAAACTTATCCGGCGAGAGTCATCGGCGGCGACCCCGACACTGATCTGGCCGTTATCAAGGTGGACGCGCCGCGCGAGGCATTGACCATCATTCCGCTTGGTGATTCCGACAGGCTCGTCGTCGGGCAGAAAGTGCTGGCCATCGGTAATCCGTTCGGATTCGACCGGACGTTGACGACGGGTGTCATCAGCGGCCTTCAGCGTCCGATTCGCGCCCGCAATGATCGCCCCATCGAGGGCGCGATTCAAACCGATGCCTCGATCAATCCGGGCAATTCGGGCGGCCCGCTCCTCAATTCGCACGGGCAAATGATCGGCATCAACTCGCAGATTATCTCGCCTTCAAAAGGAAGCGCCGGCGTCGGCTTCGCGATTCCGGTCAGCATCGCCAAGCGTGTCGTGCCGGAGTTGATTAAGAATGGCGTTGTGAGCCGTCCCAAATTCGGAATCAGCTCGTACGATGTAAAATATCTACAGGGACAGGTGGACTTGCCCGTTTCGGAGGGTGTGATGATCAGGCAGATTGCGCCCAACAGTTCGGCTGCCGCTGCTGGACTGCGTGGGTTGAAGCAGACCGCAGAGGGCGATGTCATACTGGGCGATATCATCGTCGCCATTGATGGTGAGAAGGTCAGCGAGAGGGACGACCTGTTCCATATCCTCGATAAGCACAAGGTCGGAGATGTCGTTAAAGTTGATGTCTTCCGCGATAACAGAAGAATGACTATCCCTGTGCGCTTGCTCGACGCTCCCGACGCACGAAGAGGAATCCGCCGGTAAAAGTAGATGGTGTGTGCCGGATGTCAGATATTAGTTTTGATTTTTCTGACATCCGGCATGTGACTTCTGACATCTGCCCTTGGAGATAGACCACTTCATCAACGAAGGCTTCGGCTGGATGTGCAAGCATTGCAGCGCAGAGATGGAAGCGCGCGTCGCTGAGCAAGAGACGCGCGCTCGTTTTTTTTCGGAAGGTGAAGCAGAAGAGAAAGAGCCTCGATTGTCAACGCCTGCCCTCGCCCGCTGGACTAACCCTGCGCGCCGAACCCTCGCCTGCCCGCGCTGTAAAATCGAAGAGATGATTGATAAGGCATGAGCGATCAGCCATCACCGGTCGGCTTTGAAAATCGTTTCAGGCTGAGCGCTGGCGACTGAGTTGCGGTCATAAACCTTCGCGATCTCAACGCGGTGGGGCGCTTCGTTCGGCAGTCGCTTGTAGATGAGAACGTAATGAAACGAAAATGGTCGTTGGGGCGTTTGCGCCACCGCCCTCTTTCTGGTTAGCAGGCTGAACAGTTGCCTGTCAGGTCTCGACCACGCGGGTGGAAAGCCCCAGCCAGTTGCCGGTCTTGCTTCTGCCCAAGATGAAGACGGGAATGTTAATCTCACCAATCCGATACACCTTCAGATCATCAAGGTTATCATTAAGTATTCGCAACAGCGCCTCATATCCCTTCAACTCGACTCGGTCTCGCTCGCCCGTCAATTTCTGCACGGCCATCCTGTTACCGAAGAACCCGGCGACACTCTGAACGGTGACGGGAGCGTCATCGTTTTGCCCTGTAACTTCGCGTAGAAACTGCGGAGTGATTTCATTCAAGCCCTCCCACCTGATTACCTGGAAAGGATAATCGGATTCGCTCATAATAAATAAGCCTGCGGTAGCTCTCTCTAGATCCTCAACTATCTGCTCATCACTTCTCAACGTTGTTCCCTTGCGTCTCTCTGTATGAGGTTGACGTAAAAGGGCGGGATACTCAAGCGAGTCCCGCCCTTACGTCTAAGTGATGAGGCGGCCCAGGTAACTACGCCGCCCCTTCATGTGTCGAAGGTTACTTCCCTGTATTCACATACTGGATGCAATCTCCCTGATTCCTGAATTGCCTGGGCAGGTCGAACCGCTGCCACCCGCCGT
>JACCVS010000535.1 GCA_013698055.1 Acidobacteriota bacterium | reverse complement strand
GAAGGGTGCGAAACATCGGTCCCGTGACGTTCCAGTGAAAGTTATGCGTCTTCAGGTAAAGCGTGAAGGTGTCGGCGACAAGCTTCGATAAACCTTCAGCTATCTCTGTGCGATCCTTCTCTTCGATGCCGATATTGATGGGCATCGCTGTTACTTCCGTTTCCATTTTCTTTGCCATCTACTCCTCTTCCTCCTGTTGCTGACAATTCATAAAAAGTTTATTTCTCGCGCCGCTGGCACGCAGCACAAACGCCGCGCATCACGATCTCGTAATTCTCCACTCTGTGCCCGCGCTCAAGTTTGCGAGCGGGTAACTCTCCCACCTCTTCAAAGGGCACATCTTCCAATTTGTCGCACACGCGGCAGACGAAATGGTGGTGCCGGTCTAAGTTGGCGTCGAAACGAGCAACCGCATCATCCAGGTAAACTTCGTGGACTAGCCCGGCGTCGCGCAGGGCGTTCAGGGTGTTGTAAATAGTCGCCCGCGAAGCGCGCGGGAAGCGACGATTAAGCGCCAAGCTAATCTTATCAGCGGTCGGATGCTCACGGCTTCGTACCAGGAAATCGAGGATGGCATAGCGCTGCGGCGTCAACTTCAACCCCACTGCACGCACTCGTTCCTCAATCTGAGTTCGGATGTTCATTGTCACGATGTGGTTAGATTAAGTCTAAATTAGGAACCTGTCAAGTGGCGGGAGCAAGTTCCAGAGAAGCAGCGAAGTTACGAGCTACACCATAATGTGAGAGAGATCAACTATCCTCAAAGTATCTTGCCAGTGAACTTCTTAAAAATGAGCAGGGAAGTGGGCGGGAGTCCTCTCAGCGAAAGACCCCCGCCCACTTTTTACTTGCCTCTTCGCTACTATCGTGCGCCTTGCTGCACGTTCTGAATCGCGTGGCCGTCCTTATCGTCCTTGCAATTCGGGATTGGCTCGAAGCAGCGATTCCTGGTTGGTTGATTCAAACACTTACTGCGTTCTTCGTAAGATGAGAGACGCACCTCTTCCTTGGTCGGAGCAGGTTTGTTCTCATTGGCGGATGTGTGTTCTGGTGGTTTCATGGGCTTCGGTACTCCGTCTGCTTCCAGTTGCGAGATGACCATCCGCGCCACGCAACGGCCTAACTGCTGACCTTGCTCGTGGTCGGAACGCCAGTGTATCCCGGCCCACAGGCGCGCTTCACCGGTGTTGTCGGCCAGCTTGTCGAGTTCCGCCTTTGCGTTCGGGAAGAAATAGGTCAACAGTTCGCTGCCAGCACCGCCATAGGTGCTATGGCCGGAAGGATAAGCCGGATGTCGAGGCGTGCCTGGCGTTGGATTCGGAAACAACCTGTCTCCGTCGTCTTCACAGCCCGTCTTCTTCACACACTTGTCATAGAGAACTTTGAGGTTTTGATCTACTTCCCACGGTCGCGGGCGGTAGGAGACGCAGGGACGATCACTCGCCCACTTGTAATACCACGCCGCCAGCAGCGAGCTGTAAATCGCCACATCCAGCGCCATCCAGATGCGAGCCTGTCGCGGCGGGGACAAATCGCAAGTTGTGATTAAACAGTTCAATGCCTGCCGGTGTGCGATGCCCGGCGTCTCGGCCTCGAAATAACGCGCCAACTCGCGTCCTGTCTTAATGACCGGCGGCTTGTCTCGCTCATCGAGAGTACATTGATCCATGAGCGTCTTCAAGGGCTTCTGCTCACGCTCCAGGCAATAGATAGCGCCGAGCGGCGGCGGGCGCAGTTGCAGGAACTTACTGATCGTTCCTGCGGGCAGCGGCTTATCCCTGTCCGCTTCGAGTTGGTGTACCTCGTCGAGTTCTTTCTTAATAACTTTAGGGTCGGAAGTGTACGGAGGGAAATAGCACTTGCTCTTCGGATTATCCGTGAAGGGAAGAAGCTCTGAGACCCGGACGACGCAGGGGATGGCGCAAGGGCCTGTCGTCCAATAAGCTGCGCCGGGTTCGACCTGCGGGCCGTTGAGTTTGTATCTGCTCCCCGGAGTCCCGTCAACAACCGACGGGAACGGCTTGCAGTCAGGATTATCTGGCATAACATGTCTCCTTTGAGGCGGGTGGAGCAAAGAAAGTGACGGTGGAATCGGCTCCGACGATTTCCCTGCGTGTCACTGTGAGTTAACGGGAAATGAATTTAAGCTTTCATTCTCCCGTCTTCATCATTCTAAAGAAAATAAGAACGGTGCCGCTGGTCGTTTAGTGAAGATGCGGTTCGGATTGCTTCAAATAAGTGAGCCACGTTTTCTGGAATGATTGAGCCGAAAGTAGGCAGAGAGAGGTAAAGAATCGAGAGGAATATTTCGTCTTTGGGTCTTCATCGCTTATGCCCTCCGAGTAAGAGCTAACGGTCAGGAACGTGAGGCTAACGAAACGAGGGATTTCGCCAGCAGGAAAAGGAAAGAATAGAACGCCGGATAAAATATTCCCTGAGCACAGCACTTGTCAAGATATTTTCTTTGGAAGTGCTCCATCCCGACTTTCTGCTCATACTCTTCCGCTTTTCCCTCTTGCCTCTACTCGGATTTCTAAAATTGCGCGAATATATAGAGGCCGCATCCAGTCGAATGCGGCCTCGTTGAGCTTGCATGGAAATTATCGAAAGGCTGTTAGCCAACAGCGGCAGGCGTAACCACTTCATGGATGGCGCGCACTTCTTGGACGAGTTGATCGTATTGCTTGAGGTTGAGCGCCTGAGCGCCGTCGGACAGCGCGCGCTCCGGTTGATCGTGGACTTCGACGATTAAACCGTCAGAGCCAACGGCGACTCCGGCACGCGCCAGCGCCGTGACCATGTAGTTCTTGCCCGTGCCATGTGAGGGGTCAACCACGACCGGGAGATGCGAGACGCGCCGCACCGCCGGAATCGCGGCGAGGTCGAGAGTATTGCGCGTGTGCTGCGCGAAGGTGCGAATGCCGCGCTCGCACAGCACCACGTTATAGTTTCCTTCGGCCATGATGTATTCAGCCGCCAGCAGCCATTCGTCGAGCGTCGCTGCCAACCCGCGTTTGAGCAGGACGGGAAGTTTTGAGCGACCGGCGCGGCGCAGCAAGCTAAAGTTTTGCATGTTACGCGCGCCGAGCTGAATCATATCTCCGTAGCGTTCGACCAGATCAACACCCGCTTCGTCAAGAGCCTCAGTCACGATTTTCAAGCCGTAGGCTTCGCGGACTTCGGCGAGAATCTTCAAGCCATCTTCGCCGAGTCCCTGAAATGCGTAAGGCGAGGTGCGCGGCTTGTATGCACCGCCGCGAAAGAACTTCACCCCACTTTTATGGACAGCTTCAGCGATGGCAAAAGCCTGCGCGCGGCTTTCAATCGCACACGGCCCGGCGATAATCGCCAGCTCGTCGCCGCCAATCGTCGCGTCGCCGACGCGCACAATTGTTTTTTCAGGTCTGAGATCAAGAGAGATGAGCTTGTAAGGCTTGCTGACGCGAATGGCTTCGGCCACCCCGGGCAGACTCTCGAAACGCGCGACATCCACAGACCCCTGATTACCCGTAATACCGATGGCCGTGCGGGTCGCGCCCGGCATCGGGTGCGCGCGAAAGCCGAGGTCATTGATGATCTGGACGACGCGCTCAATGTCGGCATCAGTCGCGTCCGTTTTCATAACAATTAGCATAGCTTTTTTATACCTTCTGAATTTTTCAAAAGTACCCTGAAATTATGTGCAATCGTCGGCGAAGTTACATTCTTTCGGGAACCCCGATGCCGAGCGTTGCCAGACTTAAAGTTAATTGCCGCCGCGCGATGTCTGCGACGGCGACCAGCACAGCGCGCTTTGTCGCATCCTCTTCCGCGATGATCCGGTGGCGGTGATAGAAGAGATTGAATGCGCGCGCCAGATTGAAAGTGTACCTGGCGACAACTGATGGCTCTGCTGCTGCAACAGCCTGCGCGATTGCCTCGTCAAACCTTGCAGCAAGCGTGACGAGCGACCAGATTTCGTCGCCGCTTTCGCCGTCAAACACGCGCGTCATCTCGTCGCGGACTGATGCCTCATTGCTTCCGGCCTGTCGAATCTTCTCAATTGATTCGGCCAGAGCAGTGGCGTCCAGCTTGCGAAAGATGGAGTTGGCGCGCACGGCTGAATACTGGCAGTAAGGCCCGGTTTCGCCTTCAAACGACAGCGCCTCTTTGAAATCGAAGGCGATGACGGAGTTGCGCGTGAATTTTAAGAGAAAGTAACGGAGTGCGCCGACAGCGATTGTGTGCGCCGTCTCGCGTTTCTCTTCGGTGGAAAGGTCGGGATGGCGCGTTTCGACTTCGTGCAGGGCATCTCCTTCAAGACGAGTGATGAGATCGTCGGCCTTAACGCCGTAACCTTTGCGCCCGCTCATCTCGACAAAGGGGCGCGCGCGGTCTTCGTCGCGCAGCTTGATTCCAAGTTCGTCGCAGGCGGTAATCGAGAGTGCGACCATTTCATAGCCGAGATGCACGCTCGCTTCCTCGCCGACTTCAGGCGCGACCGCCGCCACGCCGCGCCGCACGATGTCCTGCGTGTACGACTGGCGCGAATCAATCACGTTATAAACGGTCGAGCCTTCACCAAAGTGCGGCAACACGTTCTCGCCCGGCTCACACGTCTCGACCGCCTGCGGCTCGCTCGTCGTCATCCACGTGAGATGATTGTCCGCGTAACTGCGAAACGGTTTGTAATAAAAATCCAATCCGAGCTGGCCGAGTTTCCAGAGTTGATAGGCGATGTCCTTGCCTGTGTAAGTGACCGTGCCGTTCGAGCGAACGATGATCTTGTCGGCCTCGTGCTCGTCTGTCCCGGTGTGCGATTCAAAAGGCATCACCCAGCAGCCCTTATTTCTTCCCTCTGCCTCCAAGTGAATTACGCCCGTCTGCTTCATGCGCTCAAAGGCATGATCCCAGAATTTCAATCGGAGGATTTCCGATTCGCGCGGCAGCACGTCGTAGCGAATCCCGAGGCGTTCCATCGTATCGAGAATGCATTCGACGTTGCGCGTGGCGACGTAATCGGCAAGCTCCGCAGTTGGATTATCGCCTTCTTCGATTTGGTGAAGCGTGTCGGCGCGCAGCTTCAGGCGTTCGGCATCAGGCTCACCACTAGCATCGTCGTTGCGATAGAAGAGGCCAACGCGCGTGTACAAATCCCAGCAGTAGTAATCGAATGGGCGGTCTGGGGGCAAAGATTTGTCGAGAGCTTTGATGTCTTCAAGCGTCAGTCGTTCAAGATGGATGAAGCCGACGACCACGTCCGCGACCTGCACGCCGGTGTTATCAATGTAATTCTGAACTTCAACGCGCTCTCCCGCCGCCCGCAGGATGCGGACGAAGGTATCGCCTAGCACGGCGTTGCGAACGTGGCCGATGTGCGCGGCCTTGTTCGGATTGAGGCTGGTATGCTCGACCATGCGTTTCGGACGGGTGTCGGGTAAAGAGCTTGCCTCAGAAACATCTCCGCCCGGCGAGAAGCTCGAAAGAAACCTTGTTCGATCAAAAAAGACGTTGAGATAGCCTGCGCCTGCGACTTCCACCCGGGCAACGCCTTCGGTTGCTTCGAGAGCTTTTGCGAGTTGCTCTGCGATGGCGCGGGGAGCGCGTTTCTCTCCCGTCGCCTGCTTGATACGTTTTGCCAGTTCGAAGGCGACAGGGAAGGCCAAATCACCCAACTGCGTTCGCGGCGGCACTTCGGCAGCGATTTGATCGAGCGCGACGCCGAAAAAATCCTGCGCGGCTGCTTTAACGGCTTCGCGCAAAGTTGTTTGCAGGTCAAGTAGATTCAATGCGGCTGATGTCCCTTTAGTCTACAGTCTCAAATGTTCGTGATTAGCAAAGCAAACAGTATAGCGTAGCGCGGTTCGCTCTTACCAATCGCGCCGGGTTGCTCTTGCTTGACACCTTTCTGGTAGGCTCTGCTACCATCCGGTTATTGCACTAATGACTGCGAATCAACAGGTCACTATCTCCGCAGAGTTACGGAGCCGCTTTGCGGAGGCGCGTCGCATCTTTGTGCTGACGGGCGCGGGCGTGTCCGCCGAATCCGGCGTACCGACTTTTCGCGGTGGTGGTCAATCTGCCGTCTGGAAGGGAATGCCATTTGACAAGATTTCATCCGCCGGAATGCTTGAGCGCAATCTGGCTGAGGTCTGGGAGTGGTTC
>JACCVS010000533.1 GCA_013698055.1 Acidobacteriota bacterium | reverse complement strand
ATCAAAAAAGTCTTTGATAAAGTGAACGTCGAAGCACATGCCGACGAAGTGGTCGAAGCCTTCCGCGATTAAAGCAATCATGTGATTGCCGGGAGCGTGAGCGGGGTATGCCTGCGCTCCCGGTCTTCCGCCGAGACTCGATTTCAGGAGATTGACATGTACGCCAGCCACCCTTCGCTTCTCATGGCGATGCTACTTTGCTTCTCTATCCTCTTCAGCGGTTTCCCCATTGCGCTCGCGCAGGGCGGCAAAGACCGCGAAGTCGCACTCGATAAATTAGCATCGGGGAAAACAATCAACGGTTTCCGCACCGCGACCCTGTACACAAACGACGCAGACCAAGCAATCGGTGGGCGCTTCGTTCATGCGCGCACGGGCTTTGTCCTCGATTATCTGCAAATACAATCCGTTCCGCAGGGCTTCATCTGGGTCAACTCTTATCCGACTTCGGACATGGGCGAGCCGCACACGCAGGAGCATCTGCTGCTGGGCAAGGGAAACGTCGGGCGCGCTGTGGCGAGTCTTGAAAACATGTCGCTTGCGACCTCTACTGCCTTCACCGAACAATGGCGCACCTCCTACCATTTTCATACGGCTGCCGGGCCGGAAGTTTTCTATCAACTCTTCGAGCGCAAGGTGGACGCCATGATTCACCCGGATTATACGGATGAAGAGATTCGCCGCGAGGTGCGTAACTTCGGCGTGACGGAGAATCCAGCGGACAAAACGCTCAGGCTCGAAGAAAAGGGAACAGTCTATAACGAGATGGTCAGCTCTTTTGATCGCCCTGCGAACCGTCTCTACCGCGCGCTGGATCATGCGCTTTACGGCGCGGCTCATCCTCTCGCTTACTCGTCCGGCGGATTACCCGCGGCGATTCGTGAGATGAAGGCCGAGGACATACGCAAGTTTCACCGTGATAATTACCGGCTCGGCAACATGGGCATGATCGGCTCTTTTCCGAAGGAGATGCCGCTCGGCGACATCCTGCGCCAACTGGACGTGATTCTGAATCGTCTTGAGCCGAAAGCGGGAGAGATGAAGTTTATGACGGAAGCAATGCTTCCCGCGCCGCAGATGGCTCCCGCCGGAAAAATTCAGATCGTTGACTACCCGCACAAGAATGACCAGCAGCCCGGCTCAATGACCTTCGTCTGGCCTGCGACTTTGAAACTGGGCACGCGCGAGACCGTGTTGCTCGAACTCTTCATCGGAAACCTGGCGGGTGACGCGACCACGAATCTCTACAAACGCTTCGTTGATACGAAGACGCGTGAGATCGAGACGGGCGCGAAGAGCATCTTCAGCTTTATTAGCGACGAGCCGGGGCAGCCCGTCTACATTGGCCTCAACGACGTTGCGCCTGCAAGCATGACTGAAGAGAAAATCGCGCTTGTCAGGCAAAAGGTGATGGAGGAGATCATGCGCGTGGCCGCGTGGAAAGACAATTCGCCGGAACTAGCGGAATTCAACGCGCGTCTCAAGAACCGCGTCATCCAGAGTCGGCGTTCCTTGAGCAAGTTCGTCAATTCACCTCCCGGATTCGGTTTTCGCGGAACGAGCGCCGCGTGGATTTCTCACATCTATCGTCTCAGCAAATCAAACGACTTTCGCAAATCGGTGACGATGAAATCCGAGCTTGATTTCGTCGAGAAACTGCTCGCAGGTAATCAAAACTTCTGGCGTGAGTATCTGCCCAAGTGGAAACTTACTGCCGTGACGCCCTATGCCGCAGCCGCGCGCCCTTCGTCCGAGGTAATCAAACAGGAAGAGCAGGACAGGCAGGCGCGCGTCGCCGCAGAGCTTGCGAGATTGAAAACGAAGTACAAGGTGACGGACGACCAGGAAGCGATTCGCCGCTACAAGTCAGAGTATGACGCGGAAACAGTCGAGCTTGAAAAGTTGGCCAAGCAGTCGAATGATGCGCGGTTCGTCGAATCGCCGCCGCTGACGTTGGACGATCAACTAGACTATAAAGTTCAGGTGCTCTCCAATGGCGTTCCACTGGTCGCCTCGACTTTCGACAACATGACGAGCGCAACTACGGGCCTCGCGCTGCGCCTCGACGGCGTGCCTGAGAGTGAGCTTGTCTACCTCTCGATCCTCCCCGCTCTGCTGACGCGCTCCGGCGTCATCAAGGACGGCAAGCCCATCTCCTTTGAAGAGATGAGCGAGATGCTCAGAAAAGAAATCCTGAGCCTCAACGCTTATTTCAGCACGAACTTTGCGAATGATCGTGCCGAACTCGTCGTGCGCGGCGCAGGCAATGATGTGGTGGAATCGCAAAAGTCTATCGAATGGATGAAGCTGGTCTTGCAAAGCCCGGACTGGCGTCCAGAAAATCTGGCGCGCATTCGCGACGTGGTAGATCAAACGCTCAGCAGTCTTCGCAACAGGATGCAGGGGTCGGAAGAATCATGGGTCAACAATCCGGCTGACGCTTACTGGCGACAGGACAATCCGCTGCTCTTGACCACCGCATCTTTCCTGACACAGACACACAACGCGCACCGCCTGCGCTGGATGCTCAAGGATGCCGGGACTCCCGAAACCCGCGAAGCAATTTCAAATTTCCTGAGCAAGCTGGCGAGCGCGAAAGGCACACGCACGGAACTAAAAGCCCTGCTCGCAGCGATGCAGGGAAACAAAGAAGCGGCGGAGAAACTCACGCCGGAATTGAAACCTTTCAACGACGACTTCGCACGATTGCCCGAAGCAGCTAAAGCTCTAGCGACGGAAGCAGCAAAGGATATTGACCAGACTCTCGCTGACATTCCCGATTCATCGCTTGCCTCCGACTGGGCTTACCTCTCAAACCAGATTCGGCAAGACCTGCTCATCTCACCGGAAAAGACACTCGCGGATTTGAACGCGCTTCGCCAGCGGCTTTTGAAGACGGGCAATGCGCGGATGTTCATGACCGCATCGCGCGCCACGCAGCAGAAGCTGGAAGCCAACGTTAATAGCCTGCTCGCAGGCTTACAGACCGGGAAAGCAGAAGCGGTAAAACGTTCGACCGTGAAGTTAGTTGATGCGCGATTGCGAGAGCGCGCCTCAGATGCTTCATCGCCCGTCTTCGTCGGACTCGTCAATCCGAACTCGCAGGGCGGAGTCTTTCTCAATTCCGCTCCCTCCGCCAGCTTCAAGGATACGGATACGGAGAAGCTCTTGCAGTTTCTCGCCTCTCGTCTTTACGCGGGCGGCGGAGCGCACGGCATCTTCATCAAGACCTGGGGCGCTGGCCTCGCCTACAGCAACGGCTTTCGCGGCTCGCCAGCTCAAGGTCGCATGGGCTATTACGCCGAGCGCACGCCGGAATTGCCGCAGACGCTTCGCTTCGTCATCGAAGAATTAAAGAAAGCCCCGCGCGATCCGGGGCTTGTCGAGTACGCCATCGCGCAGGCGTTCTCCGGCTTTCGCTCGGCTTCGGATTACGAGGTGCGCGGCGAAGCGATGGCGGCTGACTTAGCCGATGGGATGACGCCCGAAGTAATCGCGCGCTTCCGCAAGGCGATTCTGGAATTACGTCGCAAGCCCAACCTATCGGACGAGCTTTACAAACGGATGGAGCAGGCTTACGCC
>JACCVS010000482.1 GCA_013698055.1 Acidobacteriota bacterium | reverse complement strand
CAGGCATTGCCGTTGACCCGGAGGCCGGTGAGTTCCGTGGCAGCATGAGCAACTACGGCGATATGACCATCTTCATCGGCAAGTCGCGGGGCGTAGATGTCGAGACGCGCAATCTGGGAATCTTCATCTTGCACGAAGCTGACGGAAGTGTTGTGAGCCGTATTGAAGTTTACAACCTGGATCGAAAACGCGAGTACAGCGGCTATCCAGTCTACTGGCTCGGTCGCGGCGGAAATGAAGAGAGCCTGAACCTCCTGCGCGGTCTGGCAGAGTCGAACAACGTGGACAAGGTTGTCGAACATGCGACGCTCAGTATTGCGATACACGATGA
Organism: Acidobacteriota bacterium; assembly: GCA_013698055.1. Lineage (GTDB taxonomy): Bacteria > Acidobacteriota > Blastocatellia > Pyrinomonadales > Pyrinomonadaceae > QHXM01. The sequence continues at coordinate 2,790 of JACCVS010000482.1, read as the reverse complement.
TCCGCGCGTCTCCGATGTCCTCAAGACGCTGGTGCGTAACTCCAAAAACAAGAATGTGCGCCGCACAGCCGTTCACTGGCTCGGCGTCATCGGCGTCGAAACGAATTTTCTGGCCGACCTGATTCGTAATGAAAGCGAGGATGAAGACCTGCGTCGAGCGGCGGGTCACGCGCTGGGCGTTAGCTCAGACCCGGCCTCACTGGGAGTTCTCACGAATATCTATGGAGAAATCGCTAACCGGGAAGTCAGGCGCAATCTGATTCATTCCATCTCTATCAACTCGAATCAAGACCCGGCTGTAGATTTTCTCATCAAGCTCGCCAGGACGGAGGCTGACCGCGAAGCCAGAAATCAGGCGCTCTTCTGGCTCGGCCACAAGGCGGGTGAAAAGAGCCTCGGTGTGCTCAAGGATGTGGTCGAGAAAGAAGACGCCGACACGGAAGTTCAAAAGCACGCTGTCTTCGTCATCAGCCGCAGGCCGGTTGAAGAGGCGGTGCCGCTGCTCATCAAAATCGCCCGCACGCATCAGAAGCCGGAAGTTCGCAAGCAGGCAATGTTCTGGCTCGGACGCACGGGCGACGCGCGTGCGCTCGCTTTCTTTGAAGAGATACTGAAAAAGTAAGTTAAGGAGAAACTTCGTGAAATCCAGATTTGTAATTGTGTTGGTAGCCCTCGCACTTGTAACGAGCGCATCGCCCGAACTCTTCGGACAAAAGACAAAGAAAATTAAAGAAAAGCGGTTTGAAGTTGTCGTCCGTCAGAACTTGAAAGATTACGAAGGGACGTACACCGGCATCGAGCCGGATTACGTCATTGAGATACGAGCCACAGCGGACGGAAAACTGGAGATCAATAGTCTTGAAGATGGCCTAAGCGTCACACTCACAAACGTCAAAGTGACGGGCGCGCGTGTGATCGCCGACAAACTTTACGCCAACGGGCGCAGGGGAAAATTCGATGCCACTTTCAGCAATCGAATCTTAAACGGCGTGAGCGCCTTCGGAATACTTGTGGACGGTCTCGACGTTCATCTGGATGGCGGAGTAGTGCTCAACAGACTCTTCTACCGGAGAAACTAAAGACCATGACTGAGACTGACAAAAAAGATCCTCTGGATGAAGGTATGACAAGGCGCGGTTTTCTCTGCGGTGCAGCCGCCGCTGCCGCAAGTGTCTCCGTACTCGGCTCGATTGCGTTAGGCCAGCAACAACCGCAACAGGAAGCCAGAGCGATTGATGACCCAAACATCACGCACGGGAAAGTCGAATTCAAAAGCGGCGACCACATCGTTGATGGTTATCTCGCGCGACCCGTCAAGAAGGGGCGATACCCGGCGGTCGTGGTTCTTCCGGGAAACTGGATTACAGAGCCTTACATCCCGGAGACAGTGGCGATGCTGGCGCAGGGTGGTTTCGTCGGGATGGTCGTCAACACCTTCTATCTCTTTCCGAAGCGCGCGACTTTCGAGGAGTCCAGACAAATTCCCTGGGAAGAGACGCAAAAGATTTTACGCGAGCAGATCACGGACGAGTTGATCTTTCAAGACACGCAGGCGGGCGTCCAATTCCTCAAAGAACAGCCTTTCGTCAAAAAGGGAAAGCAAGGTGTGATGGGCTTCTGTTTCGGTGGGCGAAATGCTCTGCTCTTTGCATCGCGCTCACGCGACATCGGGGCGGTCGCGCCGTTTTATGGACCGGTCATACCAATCCCCGGCGTCACGCGCGAAGAGCGTCCGAAGCAGCCGCTTGACGCAGATATCGTAAAGCAAATTCGCGTGCCCGTTCAGGGTCACTACGGAACGAAGGATCGGGCCGTCTCGTTGGAACCTGTCAAGCAGTTTGAGCAAGCTCTGAGAGCGCAGGGCACTTCGGTAGAAATTCACACTTACGAAGCCGAGCACGGGTTCTTCGCTTACAACCGCCCGACCTACCGGCCTGACGACGCGCGGCTGGCGCGGACGCGGATGCTGGCATTCTTCAAAAAGCACTTGAAATAAGTTCCGCCTTTATCTCAGGAGTTCATTTATGAAACGATTACTACTCTTCCTTACAATTACATTTCTCTGCCTCAACATCACGGTCGGCGTCAGGGAATCGTCGGCGCAGAATGCTGCCGGTTCCACGACGAGCCAGAGCGAGGATGAAGCGAAGCGCGAGATTCAGGCGCGCCTTGATGCCTCCGTCGAAGCGATGAAGAAGAAAGATATGACCGCGCGGCTGGCAGGTCTCGCTCCCGGCTTCACCGGAAAGCTGAAAGACGGCGATGTCGTTACCGCGAAGGATTTGGAAAGAAGTTTTGAGCAGCAGCACCGCAGCATCATCTCCACCAGCGACGAGACGCGCACAGTCATTGACAGTATTAAACTGAATGGCAACGAAGCGACGATCCATATTAGCCAGCGTTTCGTCAGGACTGTGCCCGGCAATGATGGCAAGCCGGTTGAAGTCAGGACGAGCGTCACGCATCGCGAACTGTGGGTGAAGACCGAGAGGGGCTGGCTCGTTAAATACATCGAGGAGCTGGAACAGGGGCCGACCTTAGTGGGCGGCGTCGAAGTTCCGCAGGATCGCGCCGGGTGGAAGTTCGTCAAAATCGTTTGGGATGAAGGTGTCGAGCGGGCACAGGCTACTTTTGAAAAAGCCAGAAAGAAAGATTCACAGGTGGTTCTGTTTCAGGAAGCGACGCTGAACAATCTCGGCTACAGGCTCATCCAAAAAGGGCGCATGAAAGACGCGATCAAGATTTTCCGTCTCAATACAAAAGCCTATCCGCAAGCCGCCAACACCTACG
>JACCVS010000052.1 GCA_013698055.1 Acidobacteriota bacterium | reverse complement strand
ATTCATACCCACTGTTCTAGTTCAAATATCAGAGGTCGTTCAACTTTTTAGACACGCTCTAAGGAGCGAGTGGACGCGACCCACAGAGCTATGGAAGAGCAAAGGCCACCAGTGGATAATTTAGTTTGAAAATCCTATGCTCAATTTCTTAGAGCGTGTCTAAAAAGTTGAACGACCTCTGATCTTTGAGTAAGAACAGTGGGTATGAATCGTCAACCATACCCAACAGACTTGAGCGACGCCGAGTGGCATCGGCTCGCTCCTCTGGTCCCACGTCCCAAAGCCGGAGGTCGTCCTCCGAAGTATCCCAGACGCGAGATTGTTAATGCAATTCTCTACGTTGTGCGTTCGGGCGGCGCGTGGCGCTTGCTGCCACATGACTTTCCGTCGTGGCGAATCGTCTATCACTACTTTCGCCTGTGGAAACTTCAGGGCCTGTGGAAACGCATCCATGACCGATTGCGCAAGTTGCTGCGCCAAGCCGAAGGTCGCGCCCGGCAACCGTCGGCAGCGATTCTGGACTCGCAAAGTGTCAAGACGACAGAGCGTGGGGGCAAGCGTGGCTATGACGCCGGAAAGCACGTTAATGGGCGCAAGCGGCACATTCTGGTGGATACTTTGGGTCTGCTGTTGATTGTCGTGGTGACGGCCGCCAGCACGCAAGACCGCGACGGCGCGCATCTGTTGCTTGAGGCGCTCTCCCCGCCGCTGGACACGGTTGCGCTTGATCTGGGCCGATGGCTCTTAGTCTGGGGAGTTGATCGAGTGGGTGTGGCAGTTGCGAGCGCGGCGGCGCATCAAGCTGGAGATTGTCCGGCGCAAGGATGCGGCTCAAGGATTCGTGGTCTTGCCGAAGCGGTGGATTGTCGAGCGCACGTTTGGGTGGCTCAACCGATGTCGGCGCTTGAGCAAGGATTACGAGTACTTGACCGAGACGAGTGAAGCGATGATTCATGTCGCGATGATCAACCTGATGGTGCGGCGGTTAGCTTGCCGACCTACTTTTTAGACACGCTCTTAGCTCGACTTTATCCATTTACGCTGCATAGCACAGCGTCTCTGTCAGGCGCTCCACTAATGAGCGCGGGACTTTTATCATGTCGCTGCTTATCTGCGACATCTGAAAATGATGATGACTCCACAAATAGCGGCGTACCAACGCGATGGTGTCCGAGAAGGTCGCACTCTGTTTGGCGTACCAGGCCGCGCGCCGGATGGGGAGTTGTTGCTCCTTGAGCAGACTGGCCGCCAGCAACGCCGTCAACGAGTACAAGCCCAACAAACAGGGCGTCGTGCGCGCAATCGCTTTCTCCGACCATTGTCTTTGGGTTTCCACGCCGAGATGCGCTCTCGCTTCTTCAAAGGTTACTTCCACAGCCCAGCGCAGCACGAACCATTCGAGTATCTGTTGCGGCTCGGCAGAGAGTTTCGTCGAGAGCAGTGCTTGCGTTTGGAACTTTCCCACCGGGTCTCTGATCAACACCCAGCGGATTGCAACAGCAGGCATTCCAGTGTGATACCAGAGGCATGTTCCCGACACCAGTTCGATGGCTCGCGCTGCTTCACCATACCAACCTTCAACGCTCAGAGATTGCCATTCGGTGGCCGGGTCACAGGCTACTTGCTTGAGCGTCGGCAGCCGACGCCCTTTCTTGCGCGGTCGCCCCATCTGCCCACGCTGGCGCTCCGGTGCTGGCTCATACAGCGCAGCATCAAGGCGAAGGCGTGTCACCATCGTCACTTGCTCACGCACCGCCGCGAGCAGTTCCAAGGCGGCGAAACTGCTGTCGGCCGTGATGACCAACTCGCGCTCTGGCAACCACCGCTTGACCAAAAGGAGCATCTGTTGGGCGCGCTCCGTCAACTTCTGATGCGTGCGTCCACGCTCTGTGTGATAGCGCTCCGAAGGGCACAGCACAGTCAGAAAAGGCAAGGCCCAACAACGTCCGGCCCATGGAATCTCGACCAACAACATCAAGCAGAGCCAACGCAACCCGCTCGCCTTTACAAAGTGCGAATGCGAGGAGCGTACCGGGTCTCGGTAAATGCCTTTGGCTGCAATCTGGTCACCACGCCGTCGCTCAATCGTATCGTCGAGTCCCATCACCAGCACGCCAGAGGGTGCGAAGGCTCTGACCAACAAGGTAAGCAAGATGCGACTGGCGGCCAAGCCCGACCACAGCGCACGATTCAAGACGCGATGGTAGTTCTGAAAATGGGCCTCATTGCACAAGCCCATCACGCGCAAGGCCGAAGTCACGGTGCGCTTGCCGGGCGCGAGCAGTGCGCCGACGAGCAAGACTTGGGCATGCTTAAAGACAGGCTTGGAAAACAATGGCGCGAAGGCTACAATCAGGTTCGCAAGTTCGAGAGGCAGTGTCAGCATGGGTAACCTACTTTTGGCGAAGTGGTCACCAGCTTACGCTGCCTCTCGCTTCCTTTTCAAAGATCAGAAATGGATAAAGTC
>JACCVS010000446.1 GCA_013698055.1 Acidobacteriota bacterium | reverse complement strand
CGCGGGGGGGCAAGCTCGACTATGCCGTGCTGGCGGGCGGACAGATGGTCTTTGGCCTGATACCGCTGTTAATCATCGGAATCACCTTCGAGGGAAATCCGTTCAAATTGCATTGGACGCCGCTCGCCTTGCTTTCGCTGTTTTATCTGGCGGTTGTGGGTTCGGCGATTGCGTTTCTCTTGTACTACTGGCTGGTGAGGCACATGGAAGTGACGAAGACGATGCTGATTGCGCTCTTCACTCCGCTGCTCGCCGTCAGTCTCGGAATGCTCGTGCGAGGCGAACAGTTAACGTGGCGAATCGCTGCGGGCGGAGCCTGCATCATGGCCGGAATCGGCGTGATCGTGCTCAGAAGAATGAAGCGTGACCCCATTGGAAGCGAGGCGAAAGTATGATTAACAAATGGCAGCGCGAAGAATACACCATCAGTACGGATCAGGCGCGGCTCGATTTCGAGGTGATTCACGATTTCCTAACAAACTCTTCTTACTGGGCTGTGGGACGAAAGCCTGAAACCATCAAACGCTCAATCGAGAACTCGCTTTCCTTCGGCCTCTACGAAAACAATAGACAAATCGGCTTTGCACGCGTGGTAACGGACTACGCGACTTTCGCGTGGCTGGCAGACGTGTTCGTGCTTGCAGAGTTTCGCGGCAAAGGATTGGGCGCATGGCTCGTCGAAGTGATTCTCGCGCACCCGGAGTTGCAGGGTTTTCGCAGATGGAGTCTCGCCACAAAGGATGCTCACGAAATCTATCGCAGGTTCGGCTTCTCGGAATTGAAACGCCCGGAGCGATGGATGGAGAGGCGCGATCCCTTAACAGAGGAAAGCCCCGACTACTGGGCGGAGGAGAAGAGCAGGGATGAGGGATGAGGGCGGAGGGCGGAGGAATGAAAGAAGAGAAAGCGGAAGGCGGAAAGCAGTAGGCAGAAGGCGGAAAACATCTCTTGTGTTCTGCCTTCTGCCTTTTGCCTACTGCCTTCTAGCTTGTCTTCATCCCTCATCCCTCATCCCTTAAGACCTCCCTCATCCCTGCTTTTCAGCGCGTTCTTTGGCGGCTGCGGCGACGGCTCTCAGGCGCTCAATCTTTTGTTCATGTGTTTCGTCGGGCACGGGGCCTGTGTCGAAGGCTGCTCGAAAGAGTGTGCCGCCGGGTGTGGCTCTGCGCGCTGGCGCTGCCTGTTCGTTGACGGTGTCGGGCGCGAGGTCAGCGGGCGTTTCGGCTCCGGCAACGGGCGAAGCCGTCGCTGCCGCGGGACTCAAGGGCGCGGCTGAAGCCTGTCCGGTCGCGGCTTGCGCTTCGGCGGCAGGACGGTGTGCATCGGCCTGCGGGGAAGAATCCGTGCCCGAAGTCGAAGCGGCTGCTGGTTTGGTCTGTGCGGCTGACTTGCCTGCAACTGGCGCAGCTTCTTCGCCGCCGTACAAATCGTGGCGTCGCTTGGCTTCAGCTACTACGGCTCTCAGACGAGCTAATTTTTGTTCGCGTGTCTCGCCGGGCACGGGGCCGTCGGCTCCGGGAATCGGGCCGAGCGAGGCTTGAGGTGTCGCCGTCGCTTGAGCGGCAGGCGCGGCTGCTGGTTTCGCCGCTGCGGAAGGTTTCTCCCCGGTGGCTCCGGTTGCGGGTTTCGCTGCGGCAGGCTTGGCGGCGGAAGCGTGAGGGGCGGTCTCTTCTGCCAGCACGAAGACGCCACGGTCGTTTTTGACGATAGCGGGTAATGTTCCGCCCGCAGCTTGCAGGAGCATTGAGAGTTCCATCTCGACAAAGCGTTCCTGTTTGAGCGGATCGCGCAGGTGGCCGAGCGGCGGCCCCATGTAGAGCGCGCCGCACGACTGGCACTTGTAGAGCACATCATCGCCGCGCAGGTGAACTTGCGCTCCCTCACCCCCGGTCTGCAACTGCTTCAAGTGGCCGTTACACAGCTTGCCCTTCTCATTCTTCACATTGCAGACGGTCTGCGCGTTGGTGATCTGTTTGGGCACGCCCGTTTGTGGGGCGGTCTGCGCTTGAACACTGGCTGCATTCTCGGTTGGTGTGTCGGTCGCGTTGGCTGACATGAGCTTGGCTTTATCCTTCTCGTCCGAAGATTCGCACGAACGGTGGAAAGTGTGCTTTCCAGAATGACGCTCATCATAAAGGGAAAGCGCAAAAGGTAAAAGGCAAAAGATCAGGAACTGGGCAGGTGCGGTAGCCTGAACAGTCACGCAAGCTATCTGACGCCCCATTCCCAGATACCGAACGAAACCTTTTTACTGACCGGATGCTGAGATTGCTTGAGCGATAAGGCTATCTGTCCGCGATGATGCGACTCGTGCGAAATCAGATAGCCGAGAAAAGCTGCCGCGTGAGGCTTGAAGCCTTTGATCTTACCGCCGGCTTCAATGCCTTTCGCGAGCAGCGTGTTCATCGCCTGACCGGAATCAATGATTGACTGGCGGAGCAGTTGCTTGTCGAGCGCATCCTCTTTCTCAATCTTCTTCAGCTTACCCATTAGCTCGGGCGCGGCCTGATTCAGCCACATGAGACGGACATTGTGGATATGAGCAAACTGTTCTCCGACATTCCGCCCCTTCGACGCCGCAACATCCTTCAGGTGCTCAGGCTCAACCGCATCAAGGAGAAACAGATTGATTCGATTATGAACATCCCATGCCTCCAGAAATTGCTTGTCTTCCATGCGCGTTACCTTTTAGCTAGTCCCCGACCTGAATCGCGCCGAGCGCAAGCATTCAAGCTACATCAGAGGAAGCATTATGAAAGAATTGCTATTGAGGCGTCGGGTTCAATTTGAGTTGTTAAGTTGCCTATGGGGTAGAACTACTTAACCTTCAAGTAAATATCTTCAAGCTCCAATTCACATTCGATACTTTGGATTTTGATAGTTTCACCCGGTTCATGCGCTTCAGAGTATGTCCAATTTTTACCACTCTGCCTGACAAACTGCTCGACCCTCCGAGAATTCTGAGAAACCAGTAAGTATTCTTTCAGAGACTCAATGCTCTGATAGCTCTCAAACTTCTTTCCCCGGTCATACGCCTCTGTAGAATCGGACAACACCTCGACAATAATCAGCGGATTTAGCAAAATATCATTTTCGCCATCAGCAAATCTCTCTTCTCCGCACGTGACGACCACATCGGGATAAGTGAATAAACCTGTGCTTTGCACTTTCACTCGCATGTCATTTGAATAAACATTGCAGGGGCGCGCTCTCAATTGGTTATCCAAATTAGCAACTAGATTAGTCACGATGCGATTATGCCTACGACTGGCACCAGCCATTGCAAACATTTCGCCAGCAAGATATTCGCTCTTGAATTCAGCTTGACGCTCAATAACAAGGTATTCTTCTTCAGTTAAGAGTGTTTTCGGATTAGAAGGCATACGCTTTTCTCTCCGCCCTCATAATTCGGAAAG
>JACCVS010000399.1 GCA_013698055.1 Acidobacteriota bacterium | reverse complement strand
GTTCCGAAATATCCCTTAAAACTTTGACGAAGCGCCCCGCACTGGCGCAGAATACGCATAGATTCGCGCGCCGGACAAGGGCTTTGAAGTGAAGCGTGTGTTCGGCACGAAGTATGGGAGCAGATTCAATAGGAAGCGAGTTGAAAATGGGCACAGGAAAAGATGAGATTGTAGGACGAGCGCGGGCTGATCTGGCGAAACGCCTGGGCGTCTCCGAGGATGAGATTGAAGAGGAAGCCGTCGAAGAGGCTGACTTCCCCGACATGGCGCTCGGCGCTCCCGTCAAAGACGAGATGAGCGGACAGATGATAACGTCTGGCTGGCGCATTCGCCTGAAGGCCGGGAAAGGCAAAGGCTACGAGTATCGCGCCAATCAGAATCAACTGCGGCTCTACAATTACAAGGGATCGAATCACAAGGTTTGAAAGAGTCTGAAGTCTGAAGTCTGGAGTCAAAAGACGGAAGAGTCTTTTTTCTTTTGACTTCAGACTCTGGACTTCAGACTCCAGACTTAAAATAGAGGTGAAGCAATGAATCGGCAGAATTTTCTGGGACATCTGGCGTTGGCGCTGACGTTGATCGTGCTGGCAGGATTCGCGGGGCAGATACGACGCTGGCAGAATAAGGCACGAGTTGAACGTGCGGCATCTCGCGTTGCGAAATTCGAGAAAGAGTACACAAGGGAAAGAGCAATCGTTGCTAGTAACTCTTACGCAGATGAAGCGGAAGTGCTGGTGCGCTTTCGCTCAGGCACGACGATTGAGAGAATCAAGGCGCTCGTCCTAAGAAACAATGACCGCCTGGAAGACGAGTATGAAAATGTCAGCGGTCTCATGGCGATTGACGACCTCGACGGCCTCGATGCCGAGACGGTCGCGCGCGAATACGCTGCGCTTGGTGAAGTCGAGTATGCTGAACCGAACTACGAGATTCACCTTCAACATAGCTCGCCGGGCAAGCACAAGCACGCCAACGATGTGAAATTCGGTGAGCAGTGGTCGCTGGAAAATACCGGGCAGGACGGTGGCACAGCCAAAGCTGACATCAGCATCCTGAGCGCCTGGTCAAAGACGACGGGCAGCAGCAAGATAGTCGTCGCCGTGCTCGATAGCGGCGTCAATTACACGCATCCTGATCTTATCAGAAACATCTGGGTGCGCCCCGCCGATATGTCTCCCTATTTTGATGACGAGCTGGGCGAGTTCAACGATCTGCATGGATTCAACGCGACTGACAACCAGCGCGATCCGATGGACGATAACGGTCATGGCACACACTGCGCCGGGATCATCGGTGCGGAAGGCGATAACAATTTCGGCATCGCTGGAATTAACTGGAACGTCGAGATCATGCCCTTGAAGTTTCTGAACGCAAACGGCTCGGGCACGACTAAAGACGCGATTGAGGCGATCAACTACGCAATTGAGCGTAAGCGTGCGGGCGTCAATTTGCGCATCATCAGCGCCAGTTGGGGTTCGACGCAGAAGTCGAAAGCCCTGAGCGATACCATCAAAAAAGCCGGTGACGAGGGAATCATCTTTATTGCCGCCGCAGGCAACAGCAGCGAAGATTCCGACAAGCGACCGCATTTCCCGGCGGGCTATAATCTACCGAATATGGTCAGTGTCGCTGCGCTCGACCGTAACGACAATCTCGCTGGCTTCTCTAATTACGGCGCGAAGAGCGTACATATCGCCGCGCCCGGCAGAGAGATTCTAAGCACGTGGCTCAATGAAGAGTTTTACGTCGCTTCGGGAACTTCGATGGCGACGCCGGAAGTTGCGGGAGTGGCCGCGCTGATTCTCTCGGTTAACCCGAAGATGTCCGTCAAAGAATTGCGCGACAAACTCTTCGATTCAGTTGATAAGCTCGATTCGCTCACAGGAAAGGTTGCGACGGGCGGGCGCATCAACGCCGCGAAAGCTGTCGGAGCGGAATAGATGGAAGGCAGAAGGCAGTAGGCAGTAGGCGGAAGGTAGAAAGCAATGAGCATTGAGTTTTTGCTGCCTTCCGCCTTCTGCTTTCTGCCTTCTGCTTTTCGCCGCCGCTTGCGTGTGGGCTTCGGATGTGTGATTATCGGGTATTGAGATGCGACCCTCCATTTATACATTATGCCCCTGATCTTTTGAGGAGACGAACCGAAGTGAAAGCGGAATTAGAGCAGTTAATCGCTTTGCAAAACGCAGATACAAGCATACGCAAGCTACAAGCCGAAATAGAAGCCATCCCGAAAAGGCGCGCTGAGATCGAAAAAGAGTTCGATCAGCGCGCTTTTGAAATTCGAGAACTGGAAAAAGCACGCGACGATGCCCGAACGGAGCGTGTGCGTCTTGAAACTGAAGTCTTAGAGCAGCGTTCCAATCAGGAGCGCGCCGAGCGCAATTTGATGTCTTCGACAAAGCAGGACGAGTACACGGCGGCGATCCGCGAGGCCGACGCCGCGCGCAAGCACATCTCGCAGCTTGAGACGCAGATTCTCGAAAAGATGGAAGCCTTCGAGCAGGCCGAAAGCAAGTTGAAAGAGCGCGAGCCTGAGATGACACGCCTGAGCGCCGATATGGAAGCGCGCTTCAAGGAGTTTGAAGAACAAACACGGACGCAGGCCGAGCAACTCGCAGCCAGTCGAATTGAGCGCGAGCGCCTGGTGGCAACTCTGCCCAAACAAATGGGCGCGCTCTACAATCGCATCAGCGCGCGGATACGCGACGGCATTGCCGTGGCCGAAGCGCGCAACAATTCATGCACGGCCTGCTTCATGTCGCTCAGGCCGCATTTAATGGCCGAAATCAGGCGCGGCGAAGAAGTGATTATCTGCGACAACTGCAACCGCATTCTCTACTATTTGCCCAGCGGAACAATGCAGAAGGAAGCCTCTCCGGCAATTGCCGCGGAAAACGCAGTCGCGTAACGAAGACAAATCTTGCGAGAAACAGTTTGGTAATAGCCCGGCGATTTACTGCCGGGCTTTTTCGTGCGTCCCTCGCGGAAGTTTAATCCTGCCCGTGAAGTTATCTTCACTAAAACGCAAGATAGTCGAAAGCTGTTCCAGCCAAAGCCTCATGCTATCATTGTGCGCGTTACTCATCTCCTACAATTCTGGAAAACCATGCGCGAGCTTAACTGCAAGCCCGTGATGCAGGATTTGCGACGGCCTTATTGGCTCTACACTGGAAATGAAGATATTTGCAGCGTGATGGGTACGAAAGAACAGGAAGCAGTCGGCGAAAAGCAGAAAGCAATTTTGCTGTCTTCTGCGGCCTGTTTTTCACCCTTAGTTCTTTGGGCATAAGGTTTGATTGTCGTCTGTGGAATAGTGAAACAACGAGCCGTTTTCGGACAGTCGCGTAGCCTACGGCTCAGTTATGTGTCCGCTAATCGTGGGTTAAATATTTAAGGAGGGTTAGAAAGATGGAATCTATACAGGATGCGCTACAACAAGCTGGAATAACAAAAGAGAGCCTGGAACAGGGCGGAATCAGAGATAGCAGTGTCAATGTCGGAGAGACAGAGCGTTGGGGATCGGCGCTGGCCGGAGGCGTGCTGGCAATTTATGGGTTGACGCGCCGCACGTGGGGTGGCGCGGTACTCGCGCTCGTCGGTGGCAGCTTAATTTATCGCGGCTCGACCGGACATTGCCACATGTACGATATGATGGGCGTCAACACGGCTGAAACGACCGGCAATCCGCTGGTGAGCGTGCCCGCTGGCAAGGGAATCAAGGTTGAAAAGAGCGTGACGGTCAACAAATCTCCCGAAGAGCTTTACCGTTTCTGGCGAAATTTCGAGAACCTGCCGCGTTTTATGAATCATCTGGAATCAGTGAAGGACGCGGGCGATGGCCGCTCCCACTGGGTGGCGAAAGCCCCTGCGGGCAGAACAGTCGAGTGGGACGCGGAAGTCTACAACGAGAAGGAAAACGAATTGATCGCGTGGCGCTCGCTTGAAGGAGCGGACGTTGACAACGCGGGCAGCGTTCGTTTTGAACCGGCGACGGGCGGGCGTGGCACAGTCGTGCGCGTGACGCTCAAGTATGACCCGCCGGGTGGCGCTCTCGGCGCATTGGTCGCCAAGCTCTTCGGTGAAGAGCCATCGCAACAGATCGAAGATGATCTGCGCCGCTTCAAACAAGTGATGGAAGCAGGCGAAGCCGCGACGACCGAAGGACAGACTTCGGGGCGCAGTGCGGGAGCGGGGAAATAGAA
>JACCVS010000396.1 GCA_013698055.1 Acidobacteriota bacterium | reverse complement strand
CCCCAGGTTTCCATCACGCTGAACGAATTCGCGAAAGGCTTTGATGACCGCGTCAGTAATCGGGTAATCGCTCTGGCGCAAATTGTGATCGAAATCTGTCTTCTCGATGCGATAGGATTCGAGGCCGAGAAGCTGACCGGCTGCAAGCTCGCGCGTGAAGAAGAATGCCGCCTCCGCAATGCGCCCGCGAAGCGGCGTGATCTGAAACGGCTTCACATCTATGTCAGGCGTGATGCCGCCGCCGCCGTAAAAAACACGCCCGGCAGCAGTCTGAACGGCTGGCCCTGTCGCTGGTGGAGGCGTCGCTGTCGGGGTCGGTTGCTGCACCGGATCAATGGCGGTTTGAGCCGGAGCGCGCGGCGTCTTGGCGGGCGGCAATTCCTCATCTTCCTCTTCATGCCGCGAGTAATAATCATAGAGCGAGCCGCTGGAATAGTCGCGCTGGAGCGAGCGTCCGTAGGGCGTGTAGTATTTCGCAGTCGTCAGGGTCAGACCCGTGCCGAAGGGAAGCTGGAAGACTCTCTGGACGAGTCCCTTACCGAAACTCGTCTGGCCAACGACTAACCCGCGTCCGTGATCCTGAATTGCACCCGCGACGATCTCCGAAGCCGACGCGGAGTTGCGGTTGATAAGCACGACCAGCGGATAATCTTCTGGGTCGGACACGGTCGAGCGATAGACGTAAGGCTCTTTGTATTCCGTGCGACCGCGAACGGAAACAACTGTCTGGCCGCGCGGCAGAAATTCGCTCGTGACGTCTATGGCTTGATCGAGCAATCCGCCGGGATTCCCGCGCAAATCTAAGACAACCTGACGCATTCCCTGAGCCTTGAGTCTGGTCAGGGACGCGCGCAGCTCATCGCTCGTCGTGTGTTGAAAGCCGCCCGTCAGCCCGATGTAGGCTGTGCCGGGACGAATCATGTAAGCGTTGCGGATGGAGGGTAAGGGTACGGCTTCGCGGATGATCGTATACGTGTACGGAGTTTGTGAACCGGCCCGCTCGACCTTGATGCGCACGGGTTCGCCGCGCTCGCCGCGCACGTTCTTCGAGACCTGTTCGCTCGTCCAATCGCGGGCGTCCTTGCCGTCAACTTCAACGAAGCGGTCGCCGTAGCGCAGCCCCGCGCGCGCAGCCGGTGTACCCTCGACCGCCGATTGAACGTAAACGCCGTCGCGGTGACGCAGGATCGTCACGCCGATACCGATCAGGCGTGAGTCTTGATCCTCTTTGAGCTTGTTGAACTCGACACGCGGGAAATACATCGAGTGTGGATCGAGCGTCCAGAGCATTCCCTGAATGGCGGCCTGCGTGGCCTTTTCATAGTCAACATCGCCCGCATACTCTGCGCCTATCACCTTCACGGCTTCCTGGTAATTTTCCGTCACGTCGCGGCTGGCTACGACCTTGTTCGTTCCCCTGACAGGCGAGGATCGCTTCTTAACAATGTCTGCCATGCCACCGGCAATTGTCGCTGTAACGATCAGCGCGAGCGCGACTATGCCAAATTTTCTGGTCATGCTATGCTCCAAATCTTTCGTCCGCCCCTGCGATTCAACAAGGCAGGTGCATGGTAAATATAGCACAGCCGCAGCAGCGATACCGAAAGCTGAAGAGAAGCGCGGAGGCGTATGCTATAAATAGTAATCAGTAATCAGTTTTCAGTAGCCAGCTATAGCTAAAACTCTGAAAGCGCTTGCTGACTAATAACTACTGACTACTGACTACTTCGATGTCTTTCTCCCTTTCAATCGTCATCCCCGCGTTCAACGAGGCAGCGCGCCTCGGCCAAACGCTCCGCACCGTCTTCGAGTATTTGAACGAGCATGTTCCCAATAGCGAAGTGATTGTCGTTGACGACGGCTCAAGCGACGGGACTGCTGACGTTGCGGAGGCGAGCTTCGAGCAGGCGGGAAGCGTCCACGCGCAGGCCATCCGCGTCAGACCGAATCACGGCAAAGGCTACGTCGTGCGAACGGGATTGCTCGCCGCGCGTGCGCCAGTCGCGCTTTTCACCGACGCAGACCTTTCGACGCCGATTACGGAGACTCCCAAGCTCGTCAACCCGATTGAGCGGGGCGAGTTTGATTTAACGTTCGGCTCGCGCGCGCTTGATCGAACTTTGATCGGCGTACATCAGCCGTGGCGGCGCGAGCAGGGCGGGAGGATCATCAATCTCATTGTGCGGCTCGCCACCGGACTGCCATACTGGGACACGCAGTGCGGTTTCAAGGCTTTTCGGATGGATGTCTGCCGCCCGATTATAGAGGCCGCGACGATTGAGCGGTTCGGCTTCGATGTCGAATATCTCTACGTGGCTTATCTCGCCGAACTGCGCTTGAAGGAAATTGCGGTGCGCTGGGATCACAATGAGGGAAGCAAGCTGAGCGTGATGCGTGACACTCCGCGCCTGCTTGAAGAAGTCCGCAGGATACGCCGACAAGTGAATCGCGGCGTATATAATGCGGCCATCGCCGCCTCGCGCGTCGGGGCAAAAGACAGAGAGCGTGCGCTGCATAGTTCAGGCGCGCCTTCACCCAATACCGATTCATCGCCCGGGCTTGCCAGCGCTTTCAAAGCGGACGCTGGAAGTTGAAAAGCCTGTCGCTAACGTTTACTTTGACTGACATCTAACATCTGACCTCTGCTTTTTTATGACAGCACGACTCAACGTCAACATAGATCACGTCGCCACCGTGCGACAGGCGCGGCGCGCTCCTGAGCCGAGCGTCGTGGCGGCGGCCCTTGCTTGCGAGCAGGCGGGAGCCGATGGCATTACTGTTCACCTGCGCGGAGATCGTCGCCACATTCAGGATGATGATCTTCACACCCTACGCCGGATCGTTACGACATATCTAAATGTGGAGATGGCCGCGTCTGAAGAGATGATAAAAATTGCTCTTGAGGTTTTGCCTGACGCCGTTACTCTCGTCGCCGAAACTCCGAACGAAGTCACGACCGAAGGAGGCATGGATGTCCGCGCCAATCTTTCAATCGTGCGCGCCGCTGTCCATCGCCTGCGCGAAGGCGGCATCATCACGAGCCTCTTCATAGACCCTGACCCGCAACAGATCGAAGCGGCGCGCGAAGTCGGCGCGCAGCAAATCGAACTCTGTACCTCTGAATACTCGGAGGCCACGCTCGGCGCGCGGGCCGCTCATAATGAAGGCGCGATGCGCTCGGCGCAGGAATTACGACGACTGCGCGAGGCGGCTACGCTCAGCACGCAGTACGGCCTGCGCGTCGCCGCTGGGCACGGACTAACTTACAGAAACGTCAGCGCCCTCGCGCACATCGAAGAGATCACAGAATTCAACATCGGTCACAGCATTGTCTCTCGCGCTGTCTTCATAGGGTTGGAACGCGCCGTCAGCGAAATGCGGGTTGCTATCGGCAACCCTCAGAAATAGAA
>JACCVS010000393.1 GCA_013698055.1 Acidobacteriota bacterium | reverse complement strand
GCGATATGATCATGCTCGGGAGAACTTGGACAATAGCCCGGTCAACACGCTCTCTTGGGAGGAGAGTGATAATGTGTGAGCCGAGACATATACTCTGAAATTGATGACCCTCAAAATACCCATGACTTACAACTGGAGATCTTTGGCCATTCTGCGCCACTCTGCTTGACGGTAGTAGTCTGATTCCTCTTTTTTCTGCAAATTTGGCGGTGTAACCCTGAATTCACGGGGTAAACTTCTCCACGAGAGGAGCCATTGCCCTCGCACCTCACAAGCCCGAGCATAAGCGAGAGTAAGAGTGCCTCCCCTGGATTGTTTTGCGGCAATAACTACGAGGGAGCCATCCGGCAACTCATTTACTATGTCTAAAACAAAATGTGAAGAAGCGGAGGACAAACCACGGTCGTAAACTTTCTCTTTCCAGCCCATGGGTGAAGCTAATTGAACCACGATGAAGGAGGATGAACGTCTGCGCGCTCCCCAGACGCCATGTTGACTCGACGGTTTCACATAACAGAAATGCTCGGGAGCACGACGGTACCGGCACATGGAGAGCACCAGACGAGCCGTCTGACAAATCTCCAGCTCACGGTCCAGCTTACGTTGCGAAAACGTAGAAGCAAGTAATTGTCTGGTGGTCGGGGCCTTCATAAAACAAGCCTGTGAGATAAAACCAGCTTAGTCGTGTGTAGCCAGAATTGTTTTCCGCCTTCATGCTTGAGTTTAGCGCCGCTTAGTCGAGTGGGCTCTTTACGCCATGGCCGCCGCGATTTAAAACGTGCGTATAGATCTGCGTTGTTTTGACGTTTGAATGCCCGAGCAGTTCTTGAACCGTCCGAATGTCATAACCATTTTCAAGCATATGAGTGGCGAAGCTATGGCGAAAGGTATGGCAGCTGGCACGCTGAGCAATGCCTGCTTGGCGGACGGCCCGTTTCACCGCGGCTTGCAGCATATCCTCGGAGGCGTGGTGGCGTCTGGTCTGGGACGAGCGAGGGTCAATTGATAGATTGTTTGCCGGGAACACCCATTGCCACGCCCACTCGCTTGCGGCATTCGGGTATTTTCGCTCCAGCGCATAAGGCAAATAAACTCTCCCGTAGCCACTTTGTAAATCCTCCTGATGAAGTAACTTGCTGCGAACTAATTGATGTTCGAGGGGTCCAATCAGCGAAACAGGTAGAACCGTTCGCCTGTCTTTTTCACCCTTGCCATCGCGGACAATGATCTGTTTGTATCCGAAATCAATGTCCTTGACTCTCAGGCGCACTGCTTCCATCAGGCGAAGCCCGGCTCCATATAACAAATCCGCCATCAACTTGTGTATACCGCCGAGATGAGAGAGGATTTTATTGCATTCCTCGCGCGTCAGCACCACAGGCACTCGTACGGGTCGCTTGGCGCGTTCGATACCTTCGATGTATGGGAGATCGACATTCAAGACCTCGCGATAAAGAAAAAGCAGCGCAGAAAGCGCCTGATTCTGCGTGGAGGCTGAAACTTGACCAACATTTGCGAGATAAGATAAATACTGGCGGATCTCCTCGGCGCCCATCTCCAGCGGATGTCGCTTCCGGTGAAAGAGGATAAAGCGTTTGATGAATTGGACGTAGGCTTGCTCGGTGCGGATGCTGTAATGTTTGAGGCGGATGCTATGGCGCACCTGGTCTAGCAGAGATGGTTTGTCGCGCATGAGGAACGCTCCATTATGTGGAAAATGAGATGGTGACTTATTATGACACAAGGGTTACGGTAAAAGCCAGATTATTTGCAGGTTAGACCGAGGCACACGGTAAAACAGGCTGGATTGGCAGGTTAGACCGAAGGCTGCGGTAATTAATACTATTTTGGTATGTTAGGCCGATTGATCCGGTCTAATTGTAGTTCTTCCGCAAGTGATTGAATCTAATGGAGATAACTTTATATATCGCTCATACGTATCACCGCTTTGCGGTAGAACTTTCGCTGATGCCGCACGCCACGTCGGTCAGCGGATGCCCACGTCCAAGGTTGCCTGCGCTTCGCTCCACTTCGTTACGCTCGCGTCCTCGCGCCCTACACAGATCGTCTAGCGCGAGGCTTGAATGACGGCGGATGCCGCCTCAAGTATGGCCGGGACGCTCGGATGCGGCATAGCTTCATAC
>JACCVS010000392.1 GCA_013698055.1 Acidobacteriota bacterium | reverse complement strand
TTCTGACTCCTGTATTCTGTCTCCTGCCTTTTATAATCCTTCCAGTGGAGGCAAATTCAGAGTGAACAGGCGATTTGTTAAGCCGACCTATGCGGTCTTGTGTCTGAGCGTCGCGCTGCTCGGTCTTATGGCGGGATGTGGGAACCAGACCACGTCAAAGGATTCCGATCCCAAACCCAAGGCGAATATCAAGCGGGGCATCAAGCCTGAGCCGGACGCAGAAGTTGCTGTGATTGAGATGGAGAATCCGGCCTACGGTAAAATAGTAATAGAGCTTTACCCGAACATCGCGCCGAAGATGGTTGAACGTTTCAAGCAACTCATCAAGGAGGGCTTTTACAACGGGACGAGCTTTCACCGGATAGACCCTAATCTGGGCATCATTCAGGGCGGCGATCCGTTATCGAAGGACGACAACCCGGACAATGATGGCGGCGGGGATTCTCCTAACCCGAATGTGCCCTCAGAGTTCAGCGACATTCCATACGAACGCGGCATCGTCGGCGCAGCGCGCAAGGGCGCAAATCCACAGTTTGGCATGACGGAAGAGCAGGCGCGTGAAACGGGCAACTGCCAGTTTTACATTACGCTCAAGCGTGTCTCAGGCTTTGACGAAAATTATACTGTGTTCGGGCGTGTAACCGAGGGAATCGGCAATGCGGATGTAATTGCGGGTGCGCCCGTCGTGCCTCCAAAACCGGGAAGACCCCAATCCTCACAGCCTGCGGAGAAGATCATCGTTAAAAGTATCACTCTCCAGCCGAGAAAACAGTGATGGGTAATGGGTGATGGGAAATCGCTTTCTCTTATTACCCATGACCCATCACTTATCACTGCTCTTAAATCGTATCCTCGTCTGTCTTTGAGCGCTCATCAAGCTCGTAGCGGTCGCGGTCGCGTCGTTCGATCTTATCAAGAAACTCCAACTCCTCGTTATCTTCAAAGTTGACGCCGACGGCGTGCGCGTTCTCTTCGACATTGTTTTGATCGGGGGTCGGATTGTCGCCGGAGATAGTTTCCGTGCCGCTGCCATCCACATCTTCCCAGGTAGCGTCCAAATCGCCGCCTGCGTCGCTGGGCGAAGCCGCATTATTGTTGCGAATGCGCTGGGCGAGAAGCTCAGGGTCTTTCGGCGCCCGCGAAATTTCCTCTTCCATAAATTTTTCAATCTCCGGGTCGGGCACGAAATCAGGATTGTTACTCAGATACTCGAAATCTTCCGGCTTCTTTCTAGGCATCTTCCTCGTCTCCTTGATAAGCATTCAGCAACTAGCAAAGAAAAAGAATCTTATCCGAGCAGCTTGACCGGCGATGATTACTCTTCTCGCTCCGGTAAGCCGCTCTGAAAGTAGCTACAAAGCTGAAAGCTGATTGTTAATCGTTGGCACTATAACAAATACACAGAAGGACGGACAATCAAACTACTACTCTGGTGAGACGCAGTTATCCTTCCGAAGACATCGCTTGACGACGCGCCCCGCCCGCCTTACACTGAAGTTTGCTCGAAAATTACCCAATTCCAGCTACCTTCACTGTTCGTCGTCGAATCAAAGACACGCTGTGAGTTGTATCGGAGACTGAACTTTATATGCCGCATAATCTCTTCAATACGCTTCAGACTTTCAGCCCCACAGAGGGACGCGAAGGTCAGTTCTACTCGGTGCCGCAGCTTGAAAAGGAAGGCGTTGGGCCTATCTCCAGATTGCCCGTCAGCATTCGCATCGTGCTGGAATCCGTCCTCAGAAATTACGATGGGAAGAAAATCAGAGAGCAGGAAGTACGGGCGCTCTCCAATTGGAAGCCCAATGCCGAACGCCACGAGGAAATTCCTTTCATCGTGGCGCGCGTGCTCTTACAGGATTTTACGGGCGTGCCCCTGCTCGTTGATCTGGCGGCGATGCGCTCGGCTGTGCAGCGGATGGGCAAACAGACGGGCATCATTGAGCCGCTCGTGCCTGTGGATTTGGTGATTGACCATTCCGTTCAAGTTGATTTCTCAAGCACGCCGGACGCATTTCAGAAGAACATGGAGATTGAGTTTAAGCGCAACAACTCACGCTACCAGTTTTTGAAATGGGGGATGCAGGCGTTCGACGGATTTCGCGTCGTGCCGCCGGGCATAGGCATCGTTCACCAGGTCAACCTCGAATACCTGGCGCGCGGCGTCTGGGAAAAAGATGGAGTTTATTACCCGGACACGCTCGTCGGAACGGATTCACACACGACGATGATTAACGGACTCGGCATTGTCGCGTGGGGTGTGGGCGGAATCGAAGCTGAAGCGGGAATGCTCGGCCAGCCGGTATACTTTTTGACGCCGGATGTCGTCGGGGTTCACGTGAGCGGCAGCTTGAATGAAGGCGTGACGGCGACAGACCTTGTGCTGCGTGTGACGGAGATGCTCAGGCAAGCAAAAGTCGTCGGCAAGTTTGTAGAGTTTCATGGCGAAGGCGCGGCGAGCTTGCCCGCGACTGATCGCGCAACGATAGCCAACATGGCTCCCGAATACGGCGCGACGATGGGCTTCTTCCCGACCGATGAAGAGACCTGCAAGTATCTTCAAGCAACGGGGCGCGACGCCGAACAAGTGGATGCCGTCAGAAGCTATTTCAAGGCGCAGGGGTTGTTCGGCATTCCACGCAAAGGCGAGTGCGATTACAGCACTGTGCTTGAATTAAACCTCTCCGAGATTCATCCGAGCGTCGCCGGGCCGAAACGACCGCAGGATCGCATCGAGCTTCCCGACCTGAAAGATAAATTCGTCAATTTGTTTCTCAATCCTGTGACTGAAAATGGTTACGGCAAATCAAAAAAGGATTTGGAGAAGCGTT
>JACCVS010000386.1 GCA_013698055.1 Acidobacteriota bacterium | reverse complement strand
GGACAGGATATGCCGCTCAATTGTAAAGGCTACGGCGGCTATAAGATTTCCATCAACTACAGCGCCATGTATGCGTCTCTCACCGCCGAGACGCTTGACGGCAAGAATTCCATCCCGTTGACGATGGCTGGTATCAATTACGACCGTGAGAAGAATAGAAAAATCGAGTGGCGACTGGCGAATGGGAAGCCCTTCGCCGTTATCTTCAGGGTCGATGATAAGCTGCTTGTCAAAGGGTTGCGGGGCTACGAAAAAATTGATTACGACATAGACGTGAAGACGACGCCGAACGCCAACCAGGAGGCCAGGAACATGGCCGACAAGGCTTACATCCAATAACGTCAGACAGGTGAGGCGGCGCGCTCCCGAGAGCCAGCGCCGTTCAATAATGTTCGCAAGAGGAAAATTATGGCGATTCTTTCCAGCAGTGAGGCCGAAGCCATCCTTAAAAAAGTTCTGAGCTTCTCAAAGGCAGACGAGTTGGAAGCGAGCTTGCAAGGCGGGCGCACGGCCTACACGCGCTTCGGCGTCAACACGGTCAGCACGAGCGGCGACACGGACAATCTCTCGCTCGTCGTCAACGCGCACTTCGGCCAGAAGAGCGGCATCGCGACGACGAATACTCTCGACGATCAATCTTTGGAGCGGGTCGTGCGCTCGGCGGAAGAGATTGCGCGCCTCAGACCCGATGACCCGGAGCAGCAGCCTTTTCTTGCTAAGCAGGAGTACGCGCCGTTTGATTCCGGGTTCGACGAGGCGACGTACAACGCCGACGCGCAAACAAGAGCGCGAGCCGTCGCCACCTCAATTGACCCGGCGAAGGCCAAAAACCTCGTCGCCGCAGGCATCATTGATCACACGGGCAACTTCTCGGCGCGGGCGAATACGAAAGGGAACTTCGGCTACTTCAAGCGAACGAACGCTTCGTATACGACGACCGTGCGTTCATTGGATGAACTGGGTAAGACAGGCTCAGGCTGGGCGACGGCGATTTCGCACCGCATCGGGGACATCAATGCGAAGGCCGTCAGCAACCGCGCCATCGAAAAGGCGGAACTCTCGCGCAATCCCGTTTTGCTTGAGCCGGGCAACTATACTGTCATCCTTGAGCCGAACGCCGTCGGCGATCTGGTCACTTTCATGTTGAACTTCTTCGGAGCCAGGCAGGCGGACGAGGGACGTTCGTTTCTCTCGAAAAAGGGCGGGGGCAACCGCCTCGGCGAAAAGCTCTACGGTGAAGGGGTCAACATTTACACCGACCCGACCTTAAACATCGGGCCGGGCGCGCCTTTCGACGGCCAGGGTTTCCCGACAAGGCGAATGGACTACGTGCGGGCGGGTGTGGTGAGCAACCTGAACTATGGCCGTTACTGGGCCAAGAAGATGAACAAAGAGCCTACGCCCGGCGCTTCCAACATAATTATAGAGGGAGGCAAAACGTCCATCGAAGAGATGATTAAAAGCACAGAGCGCGGCATCCTCGTGACTCGCTTCTGGTACATTCGCCTCGTTGATCCGCAAAGTGTGCTGTTGACGGGCTTGACGCGCGACGGCACATTCCTCATCGAGCAGGGGCGGCTCAAGTACGCAATCAAGAACTTTCGCTTCAACGAAACGCCTGTCAAGATGCTCAACAACATCGAAGCGATGTCGCCGTCGGAGCGCATCACAGGCTCCGAGCGTTTCGGCGCGGGCAGCCCCGTGCTTGCGCCCGCCCTCAAGGTGCGCGATTTCTCATTCACCAGTTTGTCGGATGCGGTGTAAGAACAGTGACAAGTGACGAGTGACAAGTGACGAGTTAAAACAGGAATATGCACTTATTCGCTTGTCTTATTCTTCTTCCTCTTGCTTGTCACTCGTCACTCGTCACTTGTCACTGTAATTATGTTCTTCGCTCTCGCGTTGGCGTTAGTTGCGATTCTGGGCGGTGCGGTTCTCACGTATCTTTTTGATGAGGACGCGCCGCTCGCGTCGCGTTTGTGTATGGGTGCGTGCATCGGCTTTGCCGCGCTCGGGTTGTTTGGTTTCATTCTCGCCTCGCTGTTTGGCTTCACTTCGTTTGCTCTAATCTTAAATGCTGTTGTGGTCGCTTCTCCGCTCGTGCTGGTGGGGAGGCCGAAACTCCGTGCAGAGATGAGCGCGGATTTTCATGAAGCGGCGCGCGGTGTGCATCGCGCGGTGCTGCATCCGACGCCGCAGACGATTGTCTATATCGTCTTTTACGCGCTCGTCGCGGTCGTGCTGTGGCTGGTCTTTGGGCGCGCGATGGTTGAGTTGCCCGATGGGATTTACACGGGCGTGCAGAACAATTTAGGCGATTTGCCTTTTCACCTGAGCATCATCACGAGCTTTACGGACGGCGCAAACTTTCCGCCGGAAGACCCGACGTTCGCAGGCGCGCGCTTCACCTATCCTTTCGTCGCTGATTTCGTCGCTGCCTGTTTCGTGCGCGCCGGGGCGACTCTCAGACAGGCGATGCTGCTTGAGAATTTCGTGCTCGCACTTTCGTTCGTGGGGCTTCTTCATCGCTTCACCTTGAAACTGACTCGCGACTGGATCGCGGGGTTGATTGCGCCCGTGCTGGTGCTTTTCAGCGGCGGTTTGGGCTGGTTGAATTTGCTCGAACATGTGCGTGTGAGCGGACAGGGACTCTTCGGCATTCTGATGAAACTGCAACAGCAGTACACGATCACGCCGGACACAGGCTATCGCTGGGGCAACTCTTTAACGACGCTGCTCATTCCGCAACGCGGCATCCTGCTCGGTCTTCCTCTCGCACTCACTGTCTTCACTGTGTGGTGGATGGTAACGAGGAAAGACGAAACGCCGGTAAAGACAAACGCTGGTGCGCGCGGGCATGAAGATGCAGAGCCAGGCGAACGAGGAAATAGAGCGAAAAAGAAAGGTAAGAAGGCAGCGCAGCAAGGGAAGGATTATCTTCGTGTTTCCGCGTCTTCGCGTTCCAGCATTCCGGCCATACAGCGTATGGCGCTGGCGGGCGCAATCGCGGGGTTGTTGCCGCTTGTCCACGCGCATAGCTTCGTGGTGGTGATGGTAGTCGGCGCAGGCGTTGCGCTGTTAACCGGGCTGAAGCAGTGGCGAGCGTGGGCGGCTTTCTTTATCGTCGCAAGCATCATCGCAGCGCCGCAGATGTGGTGGGCGACGCATGGCAGCTCCGTTCAGGCAAGCGATTTCTTCGGCTGGAATTTCGGATGGGATAAAGGTAAAGAGAACTTTTTCGTCTTTTGGCTCAAGAACACAGGGCTGCTGATCCCGCTCATCTTCGCGGCGCTTTTATGGAGCAACCGAAAATTGGAAGGGCAAAAGTATCTTGCCTCTCGCAGGCTGTTGCTCTTTTACCTGCCGTTCACGCTTTGTTTCATCATCCCGAATTTGATTAAACTTGCGCCCTGGGAGTGGGACAATATCAAGGTTATCTTTTACTGGTTCATCGCGTCCGTGCCGCTCGTCGCGCTCTTTCTAGCGCGGCTTATGCGCGAGCGAGGGATTTTGCGTGCAGCGTCGGTTGTGCTACTTCTGACATTGACGCTGGCCGGTGCGCTGGATGTCTGGAGCGTGATGTCGAAGGCAGCGGAGTTCAGAATCTTCGACGCCGACGGAGTGAGATTCGCGCAAGTTGTAAAGGCGCAGACGCAGCCGCGCAGCACTATCTTGCATGAGCCGACCTACGATACTCCGATTTTCCTGACGGGCAGGCGCTCCGTGATGGGCTATCCGGGTCACATCGGCTCGCACGGGATCAATTACGATGAGCGACTGCGCGAGATCAGGCGAATTTATGCTGGCGCACCGGACGCCATCAGCCTGCTGGCGAAGTACAAGGTCGAGTACGTAGTAGTCGGCTCGCATGAGCAGCGCGAGAGGCCAATCAACGAAGCATTCTTTGTGCGTTATCAACTGGTTGGAGAGACGGGTGAGTACAGGCTCTACAAAATCGAGCAACCGTAAAGAGGCAAGCGATGTCGCGCGAAATACTTCGCAGGCTTCAGCCATCGCGCAGCCTGCTCAGACTGATTCGCCGGAAATCTCGGCGCGAGTCTGGTGGATTGCGAGCATCGGCATTCTGGCTGTAGCCGCATTCGTGCGCCTCTACGCGCTTGAATTGAAGCCGCTGCATCACGACGAGGGCGTCAATGGGTTCTTTCTCACGACCCTTTATCGAGAAGGCGTTTACCATTACGACCCGTCGAACTATCACGGCCCGACGCTCTACTATTTCGCTCTTGTCATCACCAAGCTGAAAGCATTTCTGTTCGGCGAACCGGGCTTGAGCACGATTGCCGTGCGGCTCGTGCCCGCTCTCTTCGGGATTGCGACCGTCTGGCTCGCGCTGTGCCTGCGTCGCCACATCGGAGCGATTGGCGCGCTCGCCGCCGCCGCGCTCATCGCTCTCTCGCCCGGACATGTCTATGTCTCGCGATACTTCATCCACGAAGCGCAATTCGTCTTCTTCACGCTCGCAATTGCCGTCGCCGCGCTGCGCTATAGGGAAACAACTGATCCGTTTTACCTGGTGCTGGCCTCGATCTCGGCAGCGCTGCTCTTCGCCACGAAAGAGACTGCGCTCATCTCTGTCGCCGTGCTTGGCCTCGCGTGGGCGGTCGCCGTCGTTTACCTGAAGCTCGTCAATAGAAGAGCGCGTGTGCCGTGGGAGCAGAAACGCGCGAGCGAGCGCAGAAGCAAGAAACGACGCGCGCCGCAAACAGAGCAGTTGAGTATCACCGAAAAATTCGGCGGCTGGACAAACATCGCCATGATGTCGAGCATCGCGCTCGCCCTTTTCGTCGTCGTCAATATTCTGTTCTACTCTTCTTTCTTCACTTATTCGGAGGGCATCGCGGGCGCGATTGATTCTTTCAAAATCTGGGCGCAGACCGGCACGAAAGAGCATGGGCATCCCTGGCACACGTATCTTCGCTGGCTGATGCAGGAAGAAGCTCCGCTCTTGCTTCTTGGCGTTGCCGGTTCGCTGCTTGCTTTAGTTTTGCGAAAACATCGCTTCGCAATTTTCGCGGGAGCGTGGGCTTTCGGGATGCTCGCGGCCTATTCGCTCATTCCATACAAGACGCCCTGGCTGATGCTTAACTTCACGGTTCCGATGGCGATCATCAGCGGCTATGCAGTTAACGAGATTTACCATTGGGGCGCGGGGCGGCTGCAAGCGCGCGCAATAGCTCTGGCAGTGATTCTCGCGGCCACCAGTGTCTGCGCCGTGCAGACCGTCAAGCTCAATTTTTTCCATTACGATAACGACAAATATCCTTACGTTTATGCTCACACCTATCGCGAGTTTCTCCCGCTGCTGGACGAGATTGATCGGCTGGCGAACCTTGCCGGAACGGGCAAGCAGACCGGCATCACGATCACCGCGCCGGAATACTGGCCGATGCCCTGGTACCTGCGCGATTATCCGAAAGCAGGATTCTGGGGACGAATAGCTGCAACTCAGGAGCCGATTGTCATCGGCTCGTCGAATCAGGAGGCAGAGCTTGGCGCGATGCTTGGCGACCGTTACCTGCGTCTCAATTCCTATCCGCTTCGCCCCGGCGTGATATTGATACTTTATGCGCGGCGTGATCTTGCCGGGCTATAGGATATAATTGTTGGATTCTGTCAATTACCCTCTCCCATCAATTTTTCACGTCAGGTTTATAGTAAAGTCAGCAAATCGGGCTTATTGATTGTCTGCCATTGCAATCTATTGACAATAAAACTAGCATGAACTTATCTCCTAATTTGTGCAGATGAGGATATAATCTGCATCGTTTCTTATATGTGAATAATTCACGGCCGCAGGGTTGTCAAAAGCACAACACCCGCTATTATTATAGTGAAATCACATAGCAGGTAGTTTTGTTCCAGCGTTAATTGGGTGTTTCATCATCCATTGCGGTGGAAGTTCTCCCGATTACCCGCGCGCGTTTCTAAAACGCTAATTCCGATCTCTGTTATGCCCAGGAGTTGAAGGATAAGCGACATTTGAAAATCAAGCCCCAAAGTAGTCACGAAGTACTCTTGCCTACCAAAAAACTTCAAGGAGGATCCACAATAATGGCTCTCAAGCCTCGTCGCCACCATACTTTTCTGCTTGCGCTCCTGTTTACTGTTCTCAGTTTAATCGCGCTTGCGTTCGGTGTAACCTCGCCATCACAGGCCACAATTGGTCAGGACAGCGAGCTGAAGGCTACCCCATCAGCAGCAAGTCAGGAGAAAAGCACACCACCGAGTGATCCCGCAGATTTAGTTGCCTTCCGTGAATCCGTCGGCGGCGACATCAAGGCCGTCATCGTGGAACTTAGCGGGGAGCCGGGAGTGCTGCGTAAAGTGGCTGCCGAAAAGGAGGGGCGTCGGATGTCGGTCAGGGAACTTGCTGACTACGGCTTTGAGCTTTACGCGCGGCAGGACGAGTTTCGCGCGTCTTTACCTGGGCGCGGCGTGCGCGCTCTCATGCGCGAAACGGATGTGCGGCAGATTGACGGCTCCATGCGCCACGTCGAGTACCGGTTCAATTACCTGCTGAACGGCTTTGTCGCCTTCGTTGCCACAGAGGACATCGAGCGGCTGAAGGCGCTTCCTGGGGTCACGAACGTCGAAGAGATCCAGCCCATGCAGTTCCACCTTGACAAGGCAATTGACTACAGCCTCGGCACACAGTCAAACGTGGCAGACCGCCGCGCCGCCGTCTATGGCGCCAATCAAGAGTTTACGCCTGCGACTGACGACCCGGCCCACCCGGAGAAGCCACGCGCCACGAAGATTGATGGCTTCGAGGGGCAGAACATGAATATCGCCATTATTGATTCCGGCGTTGACTATCGTCATCCGATGTTCGGTGGCATAGGGCAGACGACGCCGCTACCACGCACTTCAGGTCAGCCCGAAAGCCCCGGTGACAATAAGAAAGTTATCTATTACTACGCGCTCTCATCGCCCGGCAAAAACACTGACGACTTCGGTCACGGCACGCTCGTCTCCTCTTGCGCCGCAGGTTATTCCGTTGACGGAACGACGCCGCGCCGGCTCGGCTACGGAACGGGGGTCAGCAATCCTGACGGCACGCCCGGCACGGGCATCGGCCCGACGCCAAACGGCGCGCAGTATTTCGGCAC
>JACCVS010000035.1 GCA_013698055.1 Acidobacteriota bacterium | reverse complement strand
GCTAGTCTCGCGTCTGTTCCTCGGAGAAGAACGCAGTCGTCAGCGCGCTGCCGCCGTGCCGATGATGGCCGTGGCGGTGGTGCGTGCCGTGGACGTGATGCGTTCTCCGGGAGTCCATAAATTCTTTCTCCGTCACTCGTAAGGGACTAACCTTTATAACCGGGCTGCTCTCCCGTTGTCAAACGGGCGTCAACTCCCCGCGCGCCTCCACTGAATCCGCGTCGGGCGACACACGCTTGACAACCGCGGGACAGGAGGTTAGGTTACGGCTAGGCGCACACGTAAAACTAATGATCGAGCATCCGAACAGCACATATCGCCATTACTGGTATTGCGGCTCGCTCTCCGCGCGGAGGGACGGGGCGGCGGCGGGCTGTCGGCGTGCGATGATCTAGCGGCGCACGAGACAAACCGACTGAGAGCCGGCTACCGATCCTCCCCGCAGCGGGGAGAGGATCGGCGGCCGGCTCTTTTTTTGCATTGAAGAAGGAGAGTAGCCATGGCAGGACAATCAGAGCAGACCCTTTTGCACGATCACGTTGACGTGCGGATGGTCGCGGCCGAGGACGGCGTCGCGGCCGAAGGCCGGAACGCGGTCGTGCAACTCGACCCGGAGCATCCGGGCTTCCGCGACGTCGATTACCGCGCCCGCCGCAACCGCATCGCACGCATCGCTCTGGATTACCGGCCGGGCACGCCCGCCCCCGACGCGCCCTACACGCCCGAAGAGCATGAGGTGTGGCAGCTCGTCCGCGACGCACTCGAACCCGCGCACCGGGAGCACGCCTGCGCGCAGTATCTGGAGTGCGTCGAAGCGTTGGGCCTGCCGCGCGACCGCATCCCGCAGTTGCGGGAGTTGTCCGCGAAGGTTCAATCCGTCAGCGGCTTCCGGCTGGAGCCGGTGGCCGGGCTGGTCGAACCGCGCGTCTTTCTGGAGTCTCTGGCCGGCGGCGTGTTCCTCTCCACGCAGTACATCCGCCACCACTCCACGCCCTTCTACACGCCCGAGCCGGACGTGGTTCACGAAGTCCTCGGCCACGCCGTGACGCTGGCCGGCGAACGCTTCGCCGAACTCAACCGGCTGGTGGGCGAGGCGGTCAAACGAACCCGCTCGGCCGAGGCTTTGGAGCGACTGTCGCGCGTCTACTGGTTCACGATAGAGTTCGGCGTGTTGCGCGAGAGGGGCGAGGTCAAAGCATACGGGGCCGGGCTGCTGTCGTCGGCCGGGGAGTTGGAGGCGATGCGGCGGGCCGAACTGCGCCCGCTCGATCTGGAGTCCGCCGCGCGTCAGTCGTATGACCCGACAGACTACCAACCGATTCTTTTCTGCGCCGACTCCTTCGATGCGTTGTTCGAGACGCTACGCGACTTTCTTCTGCAGTGGGAGAGGTGATGTCGATGAGAATTTCAAGCACGCGCTTCCTCGCGCTGTTGGGCTACATGGCTTTGGCCTTCGCGGGCGCACAGCCTGCGCGGGCGCAGAACTTGACGTACCGCGAGGTCGAGGAGTTACCGCACCCGCCCGCCGACCGACGCATCGCCTACGGCAAAGACCCGCTGCAATTCGGCGAGCTGCGCCTGCCGAAAGGGAAGGGGCCGCACCCGGTCGCCGTCATTATCCACGGGGGTTGCTGGCTCTCCGAGTACGACGTGAGGCACGTCGGGAGTTTCGCCGCGGCGCTGACGAAGGCGGGCGTCGCCACGTGGACGGTGGAGTACCGCCGCGTCGGGGACAGCGGGGGCGGGTGGCCGGGCACGTTCGCAGACGTTGCGCGCGCGGCGGATTACCTGCGCGTGCTGGCGCGGTCTCATCATCTCGACCTCAAACGGGTGGTGGCGGTCGGGCATTCGGCCGGGGGGCAGTTGGCGCTCTGGCTGGCCGCGCGCCGTCGGCTTCCGAAAAGCAGCGAGATGTACGCGCCCGCTCCGCTCCGCCTGCGCGGCGTCGTCTCGCTGGCGGGCGTCACGGACCTGAAAGCCTTCGGGCCTCGTTGCAACGGCGCGGTGAGCAAACTGCTCGGCGGCACGTTGGAAGAATTCCCAATGCGCTACGAGCAGGCATCCCCTGCGAAACTGCTCCCGCTCAGAGTCCCGCAGCGCCTGATTCACGGCGCGCAGGACGGGATCGTCCCCCTCGAACAGTCCCGCGCTTACGCGGACGCGGCCAGAAAGAGCGGGGACAAAATCGAGTTGACCGTGCTGGATGGGGCCGGCCACTTCGATCTTATTGCCCCTCAATCCTCTGCGTGGCCAGCGATAGAGAGGGCGGTGCTCTCGTTACTAGGGAAGGTAAAAGAGGCGTCTCCGTCGCACAGCTCATTAACGGCAAAGCGTCGCTAGACAAAAAATTCAATAGTCAAATCAACTTTGAATTGAGCCAAACTGTTTCCAGTTCGGCCTTAAGTTTAATTTCTAAAAGCTGACTGGTAATAGTTAAAAAGGCGACCGGCAAATCAGATATTGCCGGTCGCCTTTTTGTCTGCGAGCGAACTTAATCATCTTTTTAGCCATCAAAAACCCGCACGCTTATAGGCTTGATGGCATCCGGCGGGCTTGAAGACTTCGCGAGAAATTGAAAGAATTGAGAATCATGATGAGAAATCACCTGCAACGTACCCTGGCTCTTTTCGCTTCGCTCCTGACCTTGACTGCGCTTACAGTTCAAGCCCAGTCCGGCTCAACTCGACCGCGCCGTGCCACAACTACTTCGCGAGCCGAGAAGACCACAGCCACAAACGAGACCAATAAGGCTTCCGGCTCGCTGCTCGACGTAGAGCCTGCAAACTCCGGCGCTTCTACCGGCAGGCGTAGAAACACCAACCCCGCGCCCGCGACAAACTCGGACGCCCCGCTGCTCAACACGACCGCTTCGACGCCCGTTGCTCCGATGGCCGGTGTTGCATCTGCATCCGCCGATACCTCGCACGCCTTCACCCTGCTGCAACAGAAGCAATATGCGGCGGCATTGACAGAAGCCAGGCAGTTGACACAGAGCAATCCGAACGATTCCGAAGGATGGAAGATCGCTGGCTTTGCCGAGATGAACCTCAAGCAGTACGCAGAAGCCTCCGTTGATTTGCAAAAAGCTCTCGACTTGCAGCGCACAGCCAAACAGGAAGACCCGTTCACATCGGACGCGCTCGCGCACGCATACTTCCTGTCGGAAAAATTTGATCGCGCTCTTCCGCTGCTCATCACTGCGATGACTCGCCCGAACGCCAAGCCCGAAGCCGTGACCATCTTCTATCGCGGCGTCGCAGAGCTTCGCACTGGCAAACCTGCGGATGCCGAGCGCACCTTCAACGCAATTGTCAAAGAAAATCCGAAAGATGCGGTCTCTCTTCTTTATCTCGGCCAGATTGCTTTCGAGCGCAATGATTTTAGCGCGGCCATCGCTGCTCTGAATCGCGCCACTCTGGCTGATGCCCGCTCCGCCCCGGCCTGGAATCTGCTCACTGTGGCTTACCTGCAACGCGCGGCAGCGCAAGCTGCGACACCTGAGAAAGCCGATGCGGATTACTTAAGCGCCGTGCGCGCAGGTGAAGGGTTGACCCGCATCAGGACGGACGCAGAAGCAAACATGCTCTTCGCGCAAGCTCTGATCGCGGCGCAACAATTCCCGCGCGCGGCGATGGTTCTCGAACGCGTCGTCGCTGGAGCAGATGCCAATCCGGCTGCGCTCTATCTGCTGGGCGTTTCGCAATCACGCGCCAAGAATTTTCCGAAAGCGATCAACGCGCTCGAACGCGCCGCTGCCAAGACGCCACAGGATGCCAACATCTACCGCGAGCTTGGCTACGCCTACGAAATCTCTAAGCAGTATGCAAAGGCGCTCTCGGCTTACGAGAAAGGCTCAAGCCTTGCGCCTAGCGACCCCGACTTCAAAGCATCGGCTGAGCGCGTCAGACCGTACGCAAAGTGACAAGTGACAAGTGACGAGTGACGAGTTAAATCCAGGCTCTTGCTCGTCACTTGTCACTTGTCACTTGTCACTCTCTGCGATAGCATCCATCCCATGAAAAACCTGAACTTCCGCGACGCTCGTCGCATGACCGCTGTGGTGGGTCTCGCTTTCGCCGTGCTTACCATCTTTTCTCAGTCGGTAATGGCTGAAGGCTGGAACGGCATTGAGCAATTGAAATCACGGCGCGCCGATGTCGAGAAAGCTCTCGGCAAACCCACCATAGATCAGCCGGGACAGGATGGAACGCTGCATTTCAACATCATGGGCGGCAAGGTAACGGTGATGTTCGTCAATGCCCGTTTCGTGGCGACAAAGAAGCTCTTTCCAGAGCTTGAAGGCACGGTGCTGCAAATCGTCTTGCAGCACGAACGCTCTTCCGAGACGCCCGAGTCAATGATGCTGGTCGGCAACTCCAAATTCGAGCGCGAAGACACGCAGGGCGGCACCATCTTTCGCAACCTGAAAGACGGCATCGCCTACACCTTCTTCAATGGAAGATTGAAAACGACACGCTACTCGGCCTCAGCCACGCAACTGGGAAAGGCAAGAAAGGGATGAAGAGCAGGGATGAAGAGCATGGATGAGGGATGAGGGATGAAAGGAAAGCTTCAATATCTTGAATGCTTTTACTTCATCCCTCATCCCTCATCCCTCATCCCTTAAGACTTCCCTCATCCCTTCAGACTCATGCTTTATCCACACCTTCTCAGCCAGGCGCTTGAAAGTAAGCGGGAAGAGTTTCTGCGCTTTGATCGCGTGTGGCGCGAGGACATGGGTGATTACTCGCGTCGCCTGCGTGCGCTTGGCGGGTTGAGCGCGCAGGATGTTGCTGCGACGCTCTCCGGGGTGAAAGAGCCGGGCGCGATTCCTTCCGGTGAATTAGACGACAAGACTTCGATAGTCCTCCCTTTCGGGAGAAGCTGGCGCACGCATGAAGAAGCGCGCCGCTGGGCAATTGCGACGCTTGAGGATCGTGTGACGTTTGCCGCTGACGGCAGCCAGCTTGTGCCGGGTCGTGATATTTCCCTTCCGGTGGCCGCCGTGCAGGTGGCGCTCTTTGAAAACTCACATACGCGCGGCGGGCAGTATCGCAAGGAGGCACGTTTTGCGGTTGTTTCGCCGCAGGAATTGCTGGAAGGCTACGATGATCGAAGCAACGCTGACACGATTGTCAGTTTGAGCCGTTTTCGGCTGGAGGTTGAAGTTCTCTCTGAATGGATTGAAAGCAAGCGCGGCTGGCAGGAGCGGGGCGAGCGAACTCCAATCGGATTTTTCGACGGCACGCTGATGATCTCGATTGCGTTGCCGAAGACGAAACTACAGGATGCTTACGTTGACGTGGTTGTCAATCTCGTCAAGTTGTCACGCGAAGCCCGTGTGCCAATCGTCGGCTTCGTGGATCAATCTTATGCGCGCGACCTCGTCTGGCTTCTGGATACGCTCGATTCGGGAAAGACGGGCACGCGCAGCCGTTCGTTGTTTGACACGCAACTCCTTCACGCTTCAATCGAGGAAGAGCCGCCGATTTTGAATGCGTGGGGCGACCGCACAATTTTCTGCTACTGCGTGCGCAAGAATTCGAGCGAAGCCTTCAAGGATGAAGAGAGCGGAGAGCCGCTGGTCGGGTTCACTTATTTGCAGACGACTGGCGCATCTGCTCCGGCACGGCTGGACATTCCCGTCTGGATTTATCAGGCCGGTCTGCTAAATGATGTGGTTGACGCCGTGCGCGCCGAATGCATCAGCGGCCTCGGCTACCCTTACGCGATTGAGGCGGCGGACGAAGCGGCAGTTATCTCAGCGCGCGACCGTGAACAATTCCTGCGCGCTGTACAGGATTTCGCCGAACGCGAGAGCTTACCTTTCGGCGTCTCACGCAAAGCCGCGAGCAAAGTCAGGCGACGATAAAAACAGGAGTCAGAATCCAGAAGTCAGAAGACAGAATAAAAGCAGTTGTCTTTCATTCCGCGATAGGACGTTCCGAGTTCAACGCTATTTTTTATGGATAGTAAAGCAGGCAACACAGAGCAGTCCGCGCGGCAACTGTCGGGTTCGCAGGATTCCCCGCGTGCGTGTCTCGCCTGTGGTGTGGAGGCTCGGCGCGTGGAAGCGCGCTACTGTTCGGCCTGCGGACGTTCTCTGGATGAATCTTACCTTCCAGCTAATGCGCTTCGTGCTTCGTACAATTTGCAGCACCGGCGTACTGTGAGCCGTAATGTTAGCAAGGCGAGCGGCGCGCCTTTGGAAAACTCTATGTCATCAATCTTCCCTGCGCGAAACAGCAACGGCGCTTCGACTACGGCGCTGGCCTTTGTGACATACTCGCTCGTCCCGTATCTCGGAATCCTTTTCTGTCCGGGCGCGGTTCTAATGGGTGGCGTCGGACTTTATAGCTCGTACCGTGCGCCTGAGCGTGGCGGACGACGCGCTTCGTACATGGGACTCACCTTCGGGGTGCTGATCTTCTGCGCGCAGCTTTTCCTCTGGTGGATTCTCTACAAGATTCCCGAGTGGGCGGGGCGATGAAAAGCAGCATCCAGAATTCAGGGTCAGGAGCCAGAAGTAAGAAAAACCGGTTTCAGCCTCTTATTCTGGATTCTGAATTCTGACTCCTGAATTCTGTTTTTATGACCAAGCTTGCCAAGATAGTTAAATCAAACTCGCATGTTGATTACATCGGGCGAGTCATTGATGCCCTCGATGCGGACGCGCCGCCGTCGGCATCCGACTATGGTTTCGCGCAGTTTGTCTCTATCCCGCTCGATGATGGTTCGGAAGTCGTGGGCGTCATCTACAACTCGCAGCTCATCAATCCTGAGTACGGAAACTTTGGCCCCCGTTTGTCGTCCGTGGTGGACAACTCTGTCCTGAGTCCAGACTATTTGAACGAACAGGGCTTGCTCGTCGGCATTCTGCTGCTCGGCTGGCGAGACGCGAAGAAAGCGAATCATCACACCGTGCCGCGCCGCGTGATTCCGGTCAATCAAGATATTTATCGTCTGGCGGACGAGGATGTTCTCCGTTTTCACCTTGACGGAGATGGGCGCGTGCATCTTCACTATTATTCGCAGATCGTCACGCACGCCGGGGCGTTCAGCGCGGCTTTGATCGAGGCCATCATCGAGCAGCTCGAACCCGCCTGCGAGCCGGAAGACCGCCAGCGGCTCTGCGTCCTGAAACAGGCGCTCGTCTGGCAACGCACGGTCGGCGGACAGCGTCTCTAGAGTAGAGAATGGACGAAGGCTATTGATAACGTCCATTGTCGGCAAGCAAAACCAACAACTAACCTGTAAAAGCATTCATCCATAGGCAACCGTCTATGGTTTATCGTCCGATTAAGTTAGAGGGAGAAAGCTAATGAAAAAGGTATATAAATTTTTAGGGGCGGGGCTGCTCGTCGCCTTAACGACAGGTGTTGCCTTCGCGCAGGGGCCGCGCGCGACGGCGAAAGATACGACGCAGCCTGCCGGAATTACAGTTCCAAAACCTGCGCCCGCGCCTCAAACATTCAAGGCGAAGTACGAGGGGGGAATTTTCGGTTATAACAAAAAGCAGGACGGCACGCTCAGTTTTGATGATGCTAACAATCGCCTCGTCTTTCGCAACAAG
The DNA here is from genome assembly GCA_013698055.1 of Acidobacteriota bacterium. Lineage (GTDB taxonomy): Bacteria > Acidobacteriota > Blastocatellia > Pyrinomonadales > Pyrinomonadaceae > QHXM01. The sequence continues at coordinate 1,235 of JACCVS010000035.1, read as the reverse complement.
GAGCAGAAAGAGGTTCTGTCAATCCCTTATACGGCGGTTGTCGGTGCCTACGGCGACACTAAGGCGGGAAGGCCAAAGGCCGCGCAGGTCATCGGCGCTCTTCCGCTGCCGTATGGTGCAAATATGCTCTCATGGCTCGCCAGGAAAAAGTATCGCTTCCTGACGCTCCAGTTCAACGACGTGGACACAAATGCCAGGGGACTGACAAGTTTCAAGGTGGATACCAAAGAGCTGCTCAACTCCGTCCTCTACACGCTCGCGGAGAAGGCCGAGCTTGAGGCGCGCGGCGACGGCTTCATCCGCCGCAAAGTGATGAATGTGCCCGCGCCGGAAATGTAGATAGAAACCAAGAATTAGAAATGAAAAGTGCAAAAGTGAGGCTGAAACCACCATAAATAATAAATGGTTCTGCGGCCTTCCTTTTGCACTTCTCATTTTTAACTGACTACTTCGCGGCGAACGGCCTTCAGCGCAGCTAGTACGTCGATCTTGTAAAACATCTGACGACGGACGATAGATCGTAAAGGGGACAGCCTGATTCTTTTGGGATTGGGGAGTTGTTAGCCTACATGATTGTCGAAGAAATAATCTTGGGACTGGTATCTATCGGATTTGGAGGCGGGACCCTCTACTATGCCAAAGTCAAGAATGTTTCGGACGTAGTCAAGTCATTCTTTAGTGTATGGTGGATAAGGAGCGAGCGTGTGAACCGGGCTATCTCCGGTATCTTAGGCTTCCTAGCTTTGTGCTCTGGCCTGGTAATCTTAGTAGCTGGCATCGTGGGCTGGGATATATGGCCACGTTAGCAATGCGCTATTGCCTCAATATCTATCATCTCTCCTGCTAGACATGCGCGAGGGGCGTGTGCCACAATCGCTCAACAATCAAACAACGAAAATTGAATCTGGAGAGGAGAGCGTTTTACTCACATGCAAGAGAACGAAACCGCGCCGGACGCCGCTGCTGCTGCTTCCGCAAGCGCATCCGAAGCGAGCGCGATTGACGAGACAGGCGGTGAACAAACACCGGAAGCCCCGCCCGAAGATATCACGTATCATGCTGTCGAAAAGGACGGACAGGTGACGGCCATCTGGGAGATGCAGGGGCGCAAGCATTTGCGAACGATTGATCCGCGCTCACGTCAGGGTCTGGATATCCTCCGGCTCTACACGTCAGATCACCACGACGAACACAGCGAGCCGGCGGCGAGCGAATCGTAAATAAAGCAAAAGTAA
>JACCVS010000211.1 GCA_013698055.1 Acidobacteriota bacterium | reverse complement strand
CCACGACCAGGACTCGGACTTTCGAGTAGAAGGCGAAGACGATGCCAGTTAAAGCGTCGAGTTTCGCCACAAACAGGACTTTCAGTCCGTTACAAGGATGCCTCCGCCTTTAGGCGTGTGGAGTCTTCACTCCACGAGGAGATGTCCGTCGCGGCTTCGAGGGAGGTAGCATCCGCCGTGATTGATCTCAGAATATTAACCTCTGTGATGCTCTTAGAGACAGCGAGGGGAGCTATCTCAATCGCGCCGGGGCTGCTCTTTCTTCTTTCAATTCTCGCCACGACATCGCGAGGAACAGTGCCCCCTGTTCGCGCCACATCCGACGCCCAGTCGGCGGCGATTTGTTGAATGCGCGCGTTGTGATAAGCACGAAGTGCTTGCGAACGTTCGCCTACATTCTTCGTCGCAACCTGTGTGGCAATCGTTTCGGCCTGCGCCAGCCCGCGCATGAAAGCCGTCGGGCCGTAGAGTCCGGGCAATGCGTCAACGGGCAGCCCATTGGAATCCAGAATGTAGTGAATGCTGTTTCCGGTCAGCGTGCGCTCAAGTCGCCGCCCGTCGCCGAAATCAATGGTCACGCGCGGGGCGGGGCGCACGGATTTCCAGTGGAGGATGAAATGCTCTCGCAGGTATTTCGAGACATCCGTGTTGGCATAAAGCACCGCGCGGAAGAAGCGGCTGTTGGCGCAGCTAAATTCTTCCGTGAGGTTGCCGAGGAGGCGTAAAGAGAGAATGGGCTTGCCGCTCGCCTTCGCCGCCGCCTTTGCCTCATCGGCATCCGTGTACCAGTAGAGACCGGAACTGTAACTGTTGCGCTGCTGGCTGACGGCATCCAGCGCAACGGTCAGGCGTTGCCACTCCTTCTCGTTCACCGCAAGACCCGCGACAGCGCGATTGATCTCTTCACCGTGAGTTTCAAAAAGAATCTTCAAGCCCGCTGGCCCCATCGCGCGCAACTCTGCGATTGCCGGGGTTGCTTCAGTTGTGTTTTCGGAGACGGCGAGACGCGCTAGCTGGCTGGAGCGTTCACTGGCGGAAGCGGGCAATGCAAAGATGAGACTGAGACAGAGGGACGCGAAAACAGGCATCAAAAGTTTGCGACGCATTGTAATTCTCCTCAAGCAAAGGCGTGAAACCGGAAGACTCTGGCTGATGTGCTGCGGCTTTGACTACTTTGATAGTTATTAGCGTTGCACGCCGTTCAGATAGTTGACGGCGACAGGCTGAGATTTTGCCGGGAGGAATGATGGGGCAGGGCGAAGAGCAAGGATGAGGGATAAAGAAAAGAAAGAGAGTTCTTATTTCATCCCTCATCCCTCATCCCTCATCCTTGCTTTCCCGCCCGCACTATCCAGATGCTGCGGCGGTCGTTGACCTTACTGATATAACCGACGAAGAGGTGATCGCCGCTCAGCGTGGCCGAAGGGAGTTCGCCGCTGCTTGTGAGTGGGGAAACTGTGGCTGTGCTATCGCCCACGAGCGATGCGGACATGACACGCGCCGCACCGCCTTCATTGCTCTCCCAGATGACGGTCGCGCCCTTCTTCCCATTCGCCAGCAGCAGTGGATTACCGCGCGCCTGCCCCTTCGCAAAAGATTTACTCTCCGAGAATGTCTTGCCGTTGTCGCGTGATTCTGCCCAATAGAGTCCGGGAGCGCCTCGTTCTCCTTCCGTGTACCAGACGACGCGCAATGCTCCGTCGCTCGTGGCTGACAGGGATGGGCCAGAGACGGGACACGAGGCGGTCATCCAACGGTCGTCGCTGACGATGACAGGCGAGGAAAAAGTCTTACCATTATCTTCCGATGCGGCGAGCGCGATGTGACGAAACTCGCCCGGCAACACCTGCTGCCAGCTTGCGAAGACGCGCCCGTCCTTACCTATCGTTACCGCAGTCTTGCAACAGGGGCAGGCTTCTTTGCCCAGGCGCTGGTTCGCAGAGAAGGAGCGCCCGCTGTCCGAGGAAGATGCGAAGAAGACTTCGCGGTTGGCTTCCATGTGCGCCATCTTCTTTCCGGTATGATCGGCAGGAGGCATGACGACATTGCGCTCGTCGAGCCACACGACGTAAATGCGATTGTCCACTCCGACCGCGAGCGAGTGCATCGCGTGCGCCACCTTCTTTTCATCATCATTCACCTTCACGGGCTGCTCGAACGTTTTGCCTTTGTCGCGCGAGGCGGAAAGGTAAAGATCGTTGGCGTAACCCTCAGCGGCAACGCGCGCAGTCCATCCGACGTAAATTGTGCCGTCCGCCGCGACTGCCACCGTCGGAGGATCGCCGCGCCATGCGGTTGCTTCGCCCGTATTTGGATTAACACGCACGGGCGCACCCACTGTCTGCCCTTCACGGTCGAGATGAGCGAGCATGACATCCGCATCTTTGTTCTCACGATGCTCGACCCAGGCGATGTAAGCCGTTCCATCGGGCGCGGGCGCGACTGAAGGCTCAGCCGCGTCCGTGTTGTCGGCGGAGACGCGAACGGGTTTCGGGACGTTCGTCGCGGGCGCGTTGCTGGCCGGTACCTCCCCCTGCTTAGTTTCCTGCTTTGCCTCGCGCGCGCAGGAAGCTGCGAGAAGCGTCAGTAACATGACGCACGCGATGATGCTAGGTTTCTTGATAAACATGGCTTGAGTGATTTCCTATTCCTTTCAAAAACTGAGCCGTAAGCCGAATTGAATCTGGCGCGAATCACTCGCGGCAGTCGGTCGGCCAAAACTCGCAAGCGGCGTCTGCCCCGTCCCGAAGGTGTTGTTAGGGACTTGGAAGTTAGCGCGGTTGAGAACATTAAAACCTTCGGCGATGGCTTCCAGCCCGAGACGCTCCGAAAAACGGAACTTGCGGCTCAGGCGCAAATCGAGCGAAGCGAAGTCGAAGCCACGAGCCGTGTTGCGCCCCCTCCCAACGGGACGGTCGTTGAAGTTCGTATCAAAGTTGCGGTCGTTGCCGGTCAAGGGATTGAAGGGAAGAGCCGATGCGTAAGAGAAGATGTAGCTCAACTGAAAGCCTTCGACGACACGACGGAAAGCGTTTGCACGGTCGGTAATGCGCGGAGCTTCAAGCGAACCGCTTAACGTCAGCCGGTGGCGCTGGTCGTTGTCCGACAAGCCACGGTCGTCGCGCAGGTTGAAATTATCCTGCGGCGAGCTGAAGAAGAAATTGCCCGCATCGTCAATCGCTTTCGAGAGCGTGTAAGAAATGCGCAGGTTCGTCCAGTTTGACGCGCGTTTGTTGAAGGCGACGACAAGCGCGTTGTAGTAGCTGTCGCCCGAGCTTTCAAAGCGGGAGATGTTACCAAAGTTCGGGTCGGGGCGGCCAAGATTGGGCACGTTTGCGGAAGCAGGAAAGCGCGGCACGTTGACGTTGCGCGAGAGAATTAAATGAAGGCCGCGCAGGTGAATGTAGCCGACGGAGAGCGATGAGTCCCGGAATAGCTCGCGTTCGACTTGAAAATTAATCTGCTCGCTGTAGCTATTCTTGATTTCAGGATCAATCCGCGTGACGTTCGGCTTCGTCAGCAAGGTCGAGGGCTGCGCCGCGAGTACGTTGGGGAAGATGGGCGCGCCCGCTTGAGTGGGAGAAAGCTGGACGACGATGTACTTCGAGCCGTCGCGCTGCAAAGCATTGGAAGTCGCTCGCAAAGGGATGCGGTCGAAGTAGATGCCGAAGCTCGCGCGCACGACTGTCTTACGATCTCCCGGCGAGTAAGCGAAACCGACTCTGGGAGCGAAGTTATTCGTGTCTGTATTGATAGGGTCGGGCAAAATTGCGCGTCGTAGCGCAGTCCGGCGTTCAAGGTCAAATCCGGTCGCGGTCGCCACTCGTCCTGCACGAAGAGTCCGATGTTCGGGTTCGATTGAAACTGCGAGGGCGCGCCGAACGCCTGCTGAAAACTGCTGTACGTGTTGTTTAGGAAATTCGTGAGCGACGTGAATGTATAGACGCCTTGAAGCGCGCCGGGAAAGAAGATGTTGACGCGATTATAAAGAAAATCCACGCCGCCCTTGATGGAATGCGCGCCGCGTTGAACGGAGATATTGTCCACAGCTTCGTAAAGATCAATTGAGCGTGCGAGCGGCGAAAAGGTCGCCGTGCCAAAGCTGGCGCCGCCGGAGATGTTGACCCCCAGCCCCGTTTCGTCATTGACCGGCGCAGTGAGGCGGTTGCGCGTGAACTGAAACCGTGCTTCATTGATTGAGCGCGGCGACAGCGTCGTCACATTGTTCGCAGCAAACGTCTGATCGCGATTGTCCAGACTCGTGCCGCGGCTGATGGCGTTCAAGCCGCCGACGGTGCGTGAGTTGTCGGCCTTGATATCGTAAAGGCTATAGCGCAGCGAGAGAAGGTTCGCGTCATTTATCTTGTGATCCACGCGGGCAAAGAAGTTGGTGGAATCGAAACCGCCGGGAACGACTCCCGTCTCGATACGCGCGCCGGGATAATTCGTCTGCGTTAGACGGTTATTGATGGCCGCGACATTCGCGCTCGTGATGGTGATGATGTTCGAGTCATTGCGTCTTGTCTGCTCGAAGTTACTGAAAAGAAAAGTGCGGTCACGAATAATCGGCCCGCCGAGGCTCGCGCCGTATTGCGTCTGCGTAAGCCTTTCTTTTCGTGGCGCGAGCGGGTTGCGCGCGTCGAAGCGTTGGTTGCGAAGAAAGCTGTAGAGCCGACCGCGCCAGTTATTCGTCCCCGTTTGCGTGATGATGTCGACGACGCCGGAGGATGCGCGCCCGATTGTTACTCGGTAAGAGCCTGCGGGCAGATAAGAGAATCTGTAGCGGCCTTCCTCGTCGCTTAGGATTGTATGAGTTTGATTGGTATCGAGATTGGTGGCCGTCACAGTCGCGCCGCTCAACCTTGCGCCGCTTGAGTCTTCCACGCGACCGCCGAGCGTCGCAGATGTCACAGTCTGCTGCGCGGACGTTTGGTAGAGACAACTACTCAGAATGAAGATAACTCCGAAGCAAGCGGCACACTGGAGAGCAGAGCTTGCTTTCAAGTTCCTCAGGACAGATTTATTTTTCATCTCAAAAATCCTTCTCATCAGTTCTACTTAAGTGCTTTGTTCCACTTCGCGCCTCAAGCGAGAGCCAGAGATGACTTCATGCTACGGTCGCAAAAGGAGAAAAGCTCGCGGCACAAAGAGACGGGTACAAACGAACGACACGCGCCCCGGCGAAATAGACGACGGCGCGCGCTAGAGACATATCTCTTGCGCGATGATTAAGCTGAAAGGTTGTTGAGAAGACTGGGAGGAACGCGCGGGTGTGAGAGCCTGCGCCTTTCGGCGGACTTCGGCAGAGGTTGGGAAAGATGCCCGGCAAAGAAGAGGAGAGTGGGTGGGCGCGGCCCGGCGGCGATTGTCAGTGCCGCCGGATCACGCGGGCGACGCACTTGCGAAGAGCTTAACGCTGCGGCGGCGCACTCGGGCGCACACGGCGTCGTCATGGCTTCAGAAGCAATGCTGGCCGTTCGGGGCGATTCTTTAGCGCCGGACTTTGAATGATGAGCTGGAGGGCGTTTCGCTGTCCGGTGATTCTCCGATGATGCGACGACCTGTGAAGTCGCACCGGATGAATGCGCCGCATGGCTGTCGTGCGCCGAATGCTCATCGCCCGGCTCAGCAGGCGGTTCAGCGTGCTCCTCATCGCCTAACTGGACGCTGCAAGAGCCAGCCGTGTGCGAGGGCTTGCCCACGCAGCAGGCCATCCCACAATCGTGTGATGATGAAAAGGAACTGAAAGGAACGATGCCCGCCAGCAACACAATCATCAGCATTGCCGCCAGAACAATCCGGGGGATGGATGTGCGAGCCGTTTTTGTGGGGCGCGAAACTGAAAGCAAAGATAAAACTCCGTCAGAGCGCGTAGCGTGCGGGACTTGTCGACGACGGGCGGATTCTGTCACACGAGATGGGCGAGATGCAAGAGCGAGGATGAAGGATGAAAGATGAGTGATTCAACTCGAATGACTGTGCTTTAAACTCTCAGTTTTCATCCTCGCTCTTAGACGGTCGGAACTCCGCTCGTCAAATTCG
>JACCVS010000204.1 GCA_013698055.1 Acidobacteriota bacterium | reverse complement strand
CTTGACGATCAGGCGGAGACGGTGATGTTGCGCCTTCTGCGGGGAAGCGGTGCGGAAGGTTTGAGCGGGATGGAATCAGTGCGTACGCTGGCTGAACATTCCGATGTTTTGCTGGCGAGGCCGCTGCTGATCTGGGCGCGAAGAGCGGAGACGGAAAGTTATTGCCATGAGCGCGGGGTGGAGTTCAGGGCGGACGAGATGAACGATGATGAAAAATTCGCTCGTGTGCGCGTGCGCCGTCAGCTTCTGCCGTTGATGGAGAGTTTCAATCCGCGCGTGGTGGAGGCGCTCTCCCGGACGGCGGAGCTTCTGCGCGAGGATGCATCTGTGCTGAAGATGGTAGCCGGGGAGTTGTTAAACTCTGCGAGCGATGTTGAGAAGTTAGGGGACGAAAGCGGCGCATCCGTTACGGGGTCGTTGAGCGTAGATATACTGGCACGCGCTCCCTCAGCAGTTCGCAGGCGCGCGTTGCGTTTATGGATTGCAGCGGGGCGGGGCGATCTGCGGCGGTTGGAATTGGCTCACCTCGTGGGCGTTGAAAAGTTGCTGGCGGGCGTGCGCGGCGGGCGCGTTGCGGAGTTGCCGGGCGGGAGTTTCGTCGAGCGCAGGCGCGGGCGATTGTATCTTTACGTTAATTAGGTTGAAAAAGGGAACGCTCCCCTCTACAATCAATTTTCACTTGCCGCCTCTTTTCGCAGGCGGTTTTTTCGGTTTAATTGACTTCCTTTGGTTGAAAGCGGGTGGCGGATGGCGGATGAGATCGTAGAAGTACACAGCGCGCAGGCAATCGCAGACCGTGTTAAAGAGCTTGCCGGGGAAATCAGCCAGGCTTATGAGGGGCGCGATTTCACGGTTCTGGGCGTGCTCGACGATAGCTTCGTCTTCCTCGCAGACCTTTTGCGCGCCCTCAACGTTCCGTTTCGCACGGCATTCCTGCGCTACGATCATCAATCCCTCGGCGGCGTTCAGGACATCACTTTCAGCACGCAAGTTGATCTCTCAAGGCGCGATTTGCTGCTTGTTGAAGGAGTGCTCGATACGGGCGTCACGCAGGAATATCTCATCAAGCAATTGGGCGCACATGGTGCGGCAAGTGTTAAGTTATGCGTATTGATCGATAAGCCTGACGGGCGGCGCGTCGAGCTTGAGCCTGACTGGCGTGCGTTTGAGACGCATGAGAGCTACGTTTTCGGCTATGGCCTGGGCTTTCAGGATCGTTGGCGAGGGCTTCCCTTTCTCGCGACGCTGGCGAGCAAAGGTGGAGATTCGTGATGAAAGATTGAAGAGTGGCGATGGCAGACGCACGCACGTAGTAAGCGTATCTTCATTTAGCGCCCTTACTTCGTGCGGGCTTCCGCATCAATAAGGGGAAAAGCGCAACGCGAAACGCACTCCGGGCATCTTAGACAGGCGATTACTCGCCGGATAAACAAGGGTTAGTTTCCGCTCTGGCGTCAGAAGAAACACGGGACGCAGGCGGGAGCGACAAAAGATGCCGGGATAGGGTATCATCGGCATCGGAGGCAGGAAAATATTTTGAGTTCTACGGCTAGACAAATCATTTTCTGGATGTTCATCGTCGTCGGGGCGCTCTTGCTCTACAAGTTCTTCGCGGGCCCGCAGGGTAAGGGGCCGCAGGAAATTGACCAGACTGCGCTGGAAACGAAAATCACGAGCGGTGAATTGAAGCAGGCTGTTTTCAAGCCGCAGGAAGTCATCGCGACTGACAAAAACGGGCAGGAATTTCGCGTCCCGCTGGCAAACGAAGTTCGCAGAGCCGAGTTGATGAAGATGGGTGCAACGAGGGACGAGGCGACCGGGAAGCCAAGGGTCGAGGTCAAGGAAGAGACCGCTGGCAACAGTATGCTGTGGGGCGTGCTGTTAAGCTGGGCACCGATTCTCTTCATCGTCGGCATCTGGATTTTCATGCTGCGGCAAATGCAGTCGGGCGGCAACAAGGCTCTCAGCTTTGGAAAATCCCGCGCGAAACTTTTGAACAACCAGCAGAAGCGCGTCACGTTCAAGGATGTGGCGGGCGTGGAAGAGGCCAAAGAGGAATTGCAGGAGATTATCGAATTCCTCAAAGAGCCGCAAAAATTCCAGAAGCTCGGCGGGCGCATTCCGAAAGGTGTGCTGATGATGGGGCCGCCGGGAACAGGCAAGACGCTTCTGGCGCGCGCCATCGCAGGCGAGGCAAATGTTCCGTTCTTCTCCATCTCCGGCTCGGATTTCGTTGAGATGTTCGTCGGCGTCGGCGCGAGCCGCGTGCGCGATCTCTTCGAGCAGGGTAAGAAGAATGCGCCCTGCATCGTCTTCATTGACGAGATTGATGCTGTCGGTCGCCATCGCGGCGCAGGACTCGGCGGAGGCCACGACGAGCGCGAGCAGACTTTGAATCAATTGCTCGTCGAGATGGATGGCTTTGAGTCCAACGACGGCGTGATTCTGATTGCTTCAACGAACAGGCCCGACGTTCTGGACCCGGCGCTGCTCAGACCGGGACGCTTTGATCGTCGCGTCGTCGTTTCTCGCCCGGACGTTCGCGGGCGCGAAGGCATCCTGAAAGTTCATACGCGCAAGATTCCGATGAGCGAAGACGTTGATATCAGCATCCTCGCGCGCGGGACACCGGGATTTACGGGCGCTGATCTGGCGAATCTCGTCAACGAGGCTGCCTTGAACGCCGCGCGCTACAACAAGAAACTCGTCGCCATGCCGGACTTTGAGATGGCGAAGGACAAGGTCTTGATGGGCGCTGAGCGCAAGTCTATGGTCATCTCGAACGAGGAGAAGCGCATCACCGCTTATCACGAAGCGGGTCATACGCTCGTCGGCTTGAAAGTGCCGAACGCAGACCCCGTGCATAAGGTGACGATTATCCCGCGCGGCATGGCTCTGGGCGTGACGCAGCAACTGCCGGAAGGCGACCGTCACAATTACTCGAAAGAGTATCTGGTGGGACAGATCGCCATTTTGATGGGCGGGCGCATCGCCGAGGAGCTTTTCCTCGACAGCATCACGACCGGCGCATCAAACGACATCGAGCGGGCGTCGGAACTGGCGCGTTCGATGGTTTGCGAGTACGGCATGTCGGAACTGGGGCCGCTCACGTTCGGCAAGAAGGAAGAGCAGATTTTCCTCGGGCGTGAAATCGCGCAGCATCGTGATTTCTCTGAAGACACCGCGATCAAGATTGATCAGGAAGTTAAGAAGATCATCTCTGAGCAGTACGAGCGCGCGAGGAGAATCATCGAGGAGAACCGTGAGACGATGGTGCGTCTCTCCGAGACTCTGCTTGAGCGTGAATCGCTCGATGGTGTGCAAATCAGGCGCATCGTTGCCGGACTCCCGCTTGATGAGGAGCCGCCACCGGCTACGAACGATGACGAGAAGCCGCAACTCAAAGAGCCTACGGCCAAACCGTTGAAGCCGATCCTGCCGCCGATCACAGGCAGCAACCCGGCGACGGCGTAAGGTAAAAGTAAGAAGGTAAGACTAAAAAGGGAAGATGAGATGTTTGCTCATCTTCCCTTTTGCTTTTTACCTTTCACCCTCTTTAGTTTACTTTTGACTGATGAAATGGAGGCTTGCAAGGCGCTCTCTCATCTATACTGAACGCTCCCTCGTCATGGGCGTGCTCAATGTCACGCCGGATAGCTTCAGTGATGGCGGGCAGTTCTCATCAATCGAGCGCGCTCTTGCTCGCGCCAAAGAGATGATCGCTGAGGGCGCGGACATTCTGGACATCGGTGGCGAATCAACGCGACCCGGAGCGGAAACGGTCTCTGCCGAAGAAGAGATGCGGCGCGTTGTGCCTGTGATTAAGGAATTGTCGAAAAGCTCAGACATTCCCATCTCTATTGATACGACGAAAACGGCGGTGGCTCGTGCCGCGCTTGAGGCCGGGGCAGAAATTATCAACGACATTTCAGGTCTGAGGTTTGAGCCGTCTCTGGCAGATGTTGTGGCAAGCGCGCGCGCCGGAATTGTCTTGATGCATTCGCGTGGGGATGCCGGGACGATGCACCGGCTTGAACCTGTGCCTGACATTATGGCGGAAGTAACGAACGGTTTACGTCAAAGCATTGCAGAAGCCGAGCGGCGCGGCGTGCCGCATGAATGCATTGCGCTTGATCCGGGCATTGGTTTCAGTAAAAGTCTTGAGCAGAACGTGGGGTTGATTGCGCGGCTTGACGAACTCGCGCTGACGTTCACGCAATTTCCCATT
>JACCVS010000192.1 GCA_013698055.1 Acidobacteriota bacterium | reverse complement strand
CGCGCCGTCGAGGGACGTGAAGCGCGTCACGCGATGGACAAAGCCCTTGCCCGCGTCGAGGCCGCTTATCAAAATATAGACACGTTTGAAATCGGCATCACCGACGTGGATCACTATTTCGAGTATCTGGGCGGCGTCACAAAGGCTGTGGAGATGCGTGCAGAGAAGCGACCAGCCGTCTATCTCTCCGACACGCTCACGCGCGAGGTTAAAATCCGCTCTATCGAAGAGACCGTACGCCTTGAGACGCGCGCCAAGACGCTCAACCCGAAATGGTATGAAGGAATGCTCAAGCATGGTTTCCGTGGCGTGGCCGAAATCGAAAGCCACATTAGCAACACCTTCGGATGGTCTGCCACCGCTGATGCCGTGGACGACTGGGTTTACACGGAAGTCGCCAATACCTTTGTTCTCGATGAAAAGATGCTCGACCGCCTGCGCCATCTCAATCCACATTCTGCGCGCTCGCTCGTTGGTCGTCTGCTGGAAGCACAGGGGCGTGGCTTCTGGGCTGCTGAACAGCATGTGCTTGATCGGTTAAGGGAGATTTTCGCCGGGCTTGAAGATCAGCTTGAAGGTATTGCATAACTGAATAGCATCTATGATTCGCGCTGGAGAAAAGATCGGTCCGTACACGCTCATCAGCAAACTGGGGCGCGGGACGTTCGGCGTCGTGTGGCTGGCTGAGAAGCGCACTTCGCTCGCCGTCACGAAGGTCGCTTTGAAATTGCCGAACGATGACGGCATAGACCTCGAAGCAGTCAGGCGAGAAGCGGCAGTGTGGATCGAGGCGAGCGGCCATCCGAATGTCCTGTCCATCATTGACGCGGATATTTACGATGAGCAGGTAGTGATCGTCAGCGAATTTGCGCCGGATGGTTCGTTGGCAGATTGGCTGAAGAAGCACGGTGGCAAAGCGCCAACGCTTGAATCTGCGGTTGAGATGACGGCAGGCATTCTTGATGGACTGATGCATCTACACGCCCGGCGTATCATTCACAGAGACCTCAAGCCCGCAAACATTCTTTTACAGGGTAAGAATCCGCGTCTCGCTGACTTCGGTCTCGCGCGCGTGTTGAAGACAACGGGGCAAAGCTCTAATGTCTCAGGCACGTATGCCTATATGCCGCCGGAAGCATTCGACGGCAAGCGTTCCGAGCAGACTGATGTGTGGTCTGCGGGCGTGATTCTCTATCAGATGCTGACAGGTCGCCTGCCGTACCCGCAGACGGATGATGCCGCGCTCATCGGCGCGCTGCTCACGCGCGAGCCGGAGCCGCCGCCCGATAATCTTCCGCCAGCATTGCGAGAGGTTCTCAAGTATTCGCTGCAAAAGAATCCGGCAGAGCGTTATCCATCCGTCGTCGTGATGCGCGAAGCCTTGCGCGACGTGCTTCATCCGTCCGTGCCTGTCCCGACTGCGCCGCCAGCCGCACCCGAATTGGACTCCCCTACTCGGAAATTCCCCGCACGAACGGTTGAGCCGGTTGATGCGCCACCGCTGACCGCACCGAATCTGGTATGGAAGACGAGTGAGGCTGAAAGACAGGAATCCGAGCCTCAGTTCGCGCCGCCTCAAAAAACAGTCGCGCATGTTTCCGTGTCCGAAGGCTCATCGCCGCCGTTCAAGTCTGGCGTGATGAAGAAGCGCCGCGGCAAGGTCTGGCTTGGCGTTGCTGCTTTCTTAGTCACCATCGGATTGGCGATTGCGGTGAGTCTGGGAGTGTTTTCGAGTAAGACTGATTCAGTGAGCAATCCATTAGGAGATACTCGCGCAACTTCGAGCAATGACAGTCGGCGTCAATCTGTGACAAATGGGATCGGAATGGAGTTCGTCTATGTGCCAGCGGGAAGTTTTATGATGGGTTCGGAGAATGGAGAAGCATATGAAAAGCCGGTGCATCAGGTGACGATACGAGAAGGATTCTACATGGGCAAATATGAGGTGACGCAGGCGCAGTGGCAGCAGGTGATGGGGAACAATCCGTCAAATTTCAAGGGTGACAACTTGCCTGTGGAGACTGTTTCATGGGATGACGCGCAGGAATTTATCAGGAAGTTGAACGCGCAGAATGACGGGTACAGATACAGGTTGCCGAGCGAAGCGGAATGGGAGTATGCGTGTCGAGCGGGGACGACGGGAGATTATGCAGGGGAAGTGGATGCGATGGGATGGTACGCAAAGAACTCCGGCAAGAAGACGCATCCGGTGGGGCAGAAGCAGGCGAACAGTTTTGGTTTATATGACTTGCACGGGAATGTGTTGGAGTGGTGCGAGGACTGGTATCACGACAGCTATAATGGAGCGCCAACGGATGGGAGCGCATGGATAAGTGGAGGAGATCAACAGTCCCGGGTGTTGCGCGGCGGCTCGTGGCTCTTCGATTCTCCGTTCCTGCGTTCCGCCGTCCGCGAATCGTTTGATCCGGGTGATAGCCGCTACTATGTCCACGGTGTTCGCGTTGTCGCGGTTTCGCGGTCTTCGTAGCCTTTTACACTTTTGACCCGCGCGCGAATGCGCGCGGCCAAATTTACGCATTTGATGTTTGACAGGATTTCGCCGCATCTTCTCGCACCGGGCGAGGCGGCGAAAGCGGAGCACGCCACTCCGGGTGTTGCGCGGCGGATCGTGGAACAACAATACTCCGAACCTGCGTTCCGCCAACCGCAACAGGAATGAGCCGGGTAATCGCAACAACAACAACGGTCTTCGCGTTGTCGCGGTTTCGCGCACTCTCTATCGTCAGAGTCGTTGTCAGGGATGACAACGAGCGCGCAGGAGAGAGTCCAGAGCGTGCTCCGGTGATGCCAGCGATGGCATCCGAAAATAAAGCGAGGCCGGGCAGCATTGTAGACTTCGCGGTCGAACCGTTGCCCGGCCTCAATCTTTCTCAAGTAAAATTTGACGCGAACGTAGCCCTTTGCAGTTTCGACTCGCGCGAATGCGTGGACATGATTTAACCATGTTACAATCCGCTAACGGAGG
>JACCVS010000174.1 GCA_013698055.1 Acidobacteriota bacterium | reverse complement strand
GACGGAGAAGTGAAAGATAAGTCTGGCAACACGATTGGCTATCTCAAGCCCGATGGTGATGTCAGAGACAAATCAGGAAACTCCATCGGCAGCATCAGGTCGGATGGCGACGTGCGCGACCGCAGTGGCAACACAATCGGTTACGTCAAATCGGATGGCGAGGTGAAGGACAAGTCCGGCAACACGATTGGTTATGTGAAGTCTGACGGGGATGTCAGAGACAAATCCGGGAACACGATTGGCTCTGCAAGGGGCGTGAAGGCCGAGCATGCCGCGGCGTTCTTCTTTTTCTTCTTTAACAATATGTGATAGGTGAGACAGAGGGGAAATTATTATGCTGAGATTAAGAAACATGTTGTTCGCAACGCTGCTTGTGCTGTTCAGTCTTCCGGCTTTTCAAGACACGGCCTCTGCTCAGGATATTCATCCGGCTGTGGACGTTGAGACGGGATGTCTGCTCGGCGGTGTCGTCAAAGGCAACTGGCTCGAAGACGTGAAAATCGCGCCGATGCTTAAAGGGGGCGAGCGGTATCGCCTATACACTTTGACTGGCTCGGCGGGCGAAGCCAGCGGGGCAAAACCGGAATCCTCGGGAGCACCTTGTGAGGAAACACAGGTAATCAACTTTACGCCGGAGACTAAAGAGGGAATCGCAGTCGGCGGAGACTGGAACGCTCAGCCGCGAGTCGCGCAGGCGCTCAACGTAAACAACCCTGAGTACCGGCAGGTGGTCACTGGCATCCTACGCAAACATGGCATCCCCAGACCGAAAATCAACATCACGCAAATTCTGCGCGTTGATCTGGAGGGCGACGGCACGGAAGAGGTTTTGATTAGCGCGACCTATCTGGCCGGAGGAATCGGCTCGGCAGATAGTGGAATGGCTTTCAGAGTGGCGAGGGGTGATTATTCATTCGTCGTCCTGCGAAAAATTGTCAATGGAAAAGTGCGCGACCTCGCTCTAGCTGAAGAATACTATCCGCGAAAGATGGCTAATGCTATTCCCACCAAGTACAAGGTGGCCGGGCTGCTCGATTTGAACGGCGACGGGAAGATGGAAGTGATCATTCACATGGATTACTACGAGGGTTCATCGAGCAGCGTCTTCCGAATTGACGGCAGCAAGGCCACAAACGTCTTCGGCTGCGGTTGCGGCGCTTGATGAGAAATCTTCAAAGCCTACAGGACATGTTCGATTAAGAGGGAAGTTAAGAATGAAGAAACAGGGCTTTTCATCATGCTCTAACTTGCAGTGGGGCGTTCTGATCGTCGGGCTGATGTCCGTCTTGCTTGCTTCCTGCTCTTCAAGCGCGCCCGTGACTAATAGCTCGAATGTCATGGCTATCACTCATTCAACACCGGAGCAGAAGAAGAACTCAACTCCGGCAGCGGGCACGAGCAATTCCGAACCGCTTAAAGCTCGCCTGACAGAGCTGTTCGCTCTCTGCAAGAGCGATGATCTGGACACTGCCGCCGCTTATTTTGTTTACAGAGGGCCGGACAAGAGTCGGGAATGGAAGGATATCCTTCACGCCGAGGATCCGACGGAGAAGGGGGCGGTCGTGAGTCTCTGTCGCAGAATCAAAGGTTATCTTGACAGGAGCGAAGGATACGAATTCGGCGCGGTCAAAGTGGAAAAGGAGTCGGAAGGCGAATGGCACGGCCTCGAAGTCTCTTTCCGGCAGGGCGACAAGGTGAAGAAAGCGCTCTTCGGCTTTCTCCTCATTAACGGGCAATTCGCCATCGGCGATATTGATTGATATGCAGCGGGGGCACAATTGCCCATCCACAATTTGTTCGACAATCACGCCCCGCCTGCGCTAACATGCCGGAACCTTTTCAGGGCGAAGAGCGTTCGAGTTTAAGCATGAGACGTTTTCATAAATACACCAAACTCCTCCTTACGGTGCCGCTTTCGCGCCGCGCCGGTTAACGCGCGCGTGCTCTGAGGCGGCGACCTTCAACTGCATCAATCCAAAATTCAGAGTCGTGAACGCGCTGATATGCT
>JACCVS010000129.1 GCA_013698055.1 Acidobacteriota bacterium | reverse complement strand
CGCACGCACTGTGAATTAACAGCACACGTTTGCTGCGGCGCGTTTCTCTGGATTACTTGCTGTAAAGTTCAACGATCAGTTGTTCGTTGATCGAGCGATCAATATCATCGCGCGTCGGAAGGCTCGCCACGCGTGCGCTCATGTCTGCACCCTCCGCAGGTGCGAGCCAAGAGGGTCGCCCGCGTCCGGCAGCCGTTTGCCAAGCGCCTTCGATATGCGCGTTGCGGCGCGAAGCTTCCTTGACACTGATAACATCACCCGCTTTCGTCTGGAATGAAGGAATGTCTACTTTGCGTCCGTTGACTTCGAGATGTCCGTGATTGACGAGTTGGCGTGCCTGACGGCGCGAAGTGGAAAAGCCTGCGCGGTAAACGACGTTATCGAGACGACGTTCGAGCAAGGATAAAAGGTTCTCGCCCGTGATACCCTTTTGCCGTGCAGCCTTCTCGAAGTAGTTACGAAACTGTCCTTCAAGAACGAAGTAAATGCGCTTGACCTTCTGCTTCTCGCGCAGTTGCTGACCGTAACCGACAAGCGCTTTGCCGCGCCGCATCGAGTTACCGTGCTGTCCGGGCGGCTGCGTGCCGCGCTTTTCAATCGGACATGAGGGCTTGTAGCAACGGTCGCCCTTCAGGAAAAGTTTTGCACCTTCGCGGCGGCACAAACGGCACACCGCATCTCTATACCTAGCCACTTCGGTTTTTGCCTCCGGTCTATCTAACTACTAGACGGAAAAGTTTACAGGCTGCGTGCCACTCTCAAGAGCGACGACGCGGCCCTTCATCCTTTAGGTTAATTCAAATGTGGAATGCGGATTTCGGAATGCGGATTGAAGCATCAAGTAATTGCTTATCAATCCGCATTCCGCATTCCGCAATCCAAAATCGTTACACTCTGCGGCGCTTGGGCGGTCGGCAGCCGTTGTGCGGAATCGGCGTGATGTCACGAATCGTCGTGACGCGAATGCCCGCGTTGTTAATTGCGCGAATCGCAGATTCACGCCCGCCGCCGGGGCCTTTGACGCGCACCTCGCACTGGTGCATTCCGGCTTCCTGCGCTTTTTTGGCCGCCTCCCACGCCGCCTGCTGAGCGGCGAACGGTGTGCCCTTGCGCGAGCCACGGAACCCACGCGCGCCCGAAGACGACTGCGCGACTAAATTCCCTTCAAGATCGGTAATCGAGATCATCGTGTTATTAAACGATGCTGCGATGTATGCGATCCCATTCGGGATATTCTTCTTCTCTTTCTTGCGAAAGACTTTCTTTTTTCCGCCTGTTGCTTTTGCCATAATTTCAGTTTTCAGTTATGAGTTTTCAGTTTTCAGAACTTGGGTCTCAGCTTATTCGCTGCAAACTCAAAACTGAAAACTGCAAACTGAGCTACTTCTTGCCCGGAGCTTTCTTCTTCGCGATTGTTGCGCGGCGCGGGCCTTTACGTGTGCGCGCGTTGGTGTGCGTGCGCTGCCCGCGAACGGGAAGCCCGCGACGATGGCGCAAGCCCCTGTACGCGCCAATGTCCATCAAGCGCTTGATGTCCATCTGCACGCGCTTGCGCAGATCACCTTCAATTTCGCCTTGCGTATCTAGAATAGAGCGGATGCGACCAAGCTCGTCCTCGCTCAAATCTTTAATACGCGTATCAACGCTGACCTGCGCCTCCGTTAAAATAGAGGTCGCACGCGAGCGCCCGATACCGTAAATGTATGTGAGACCGATCTGCGCTCTCTTGTTCGGCGGAAGATCGACACCAGCTACACGAGCCATTTCTTATTATTCTCCGATTAAAGCTAACAGCCCTCAGCTAAAACGAGTCGACCGCTGTCAGCTAACTTATTGAATGATTCTTTATCCCTGCCGCTGTTTATGCTTAGGGTCGGTGCAAATCACGCGCACCACGCCTTTGCGGTGGATGACCTTGCAGTTGTCGCACATCTTCTTAACTGAAGCCCGTACTTTCATTCCTTATCTTTGCCTCTTTTCCCGTCTTAAACCCTGGTGCATATTTGTAGCGATAGGTAATTCAACCACGATTGAGGTCATTAGGTTAAATTTGCCTCCACTCGCAAACTGCACATGTTAACATAGCCCAACAATTTCCACCAAGCCGCGCCGGGAGATGTATTTACACGCCCACCACTTCCACGCGTTCCTGCTCGGCTTCTACCACTCTTGTAAACACTTCCGGCCCATTCTCTGTAATAGCAATTGTATGTTCGTAGTGCGCGCTCGGCTGACCATCGAGGGTCACAACCGTCCAGCCGTCTTTGAGAATCTTCGTCTCATGCCTGCCCATATTAATCATCGGCTCGACTGCGAAAACGTAGCCTTTTTTGATTTTCGGACCTTTGCCGGGCGTTCCGTAATTGGGAATCTGCGGGTCTTCGTGCATCTTCCGTCCGATGCCATGCCCCACGTACTCGCGCACGACTGAATACCCCTGGGCTTCAGCATGGCTTTGCACCGCCCAGCCGATATCACCCAGATGCCTTCCTTCACGGCACTGCTCGATAGCTCGCTCAAGGCATTCTTCCGTAATACTGATGAGTTTCAGAAGCTCCGGGCTAACACGTCCCACGGGAACTGTGATGGCTGTATCGCCGACGAATCCTGCAAGCGTCGCGCCGATATCAATCGAAAAGATGTCGCCTTCCTTCAAGGTGTAAGAGGAGGGAAAACCGTGGACGACTTGCTCGTTAACAGAGGCACAGATGGAGAATGGAAAGCCATGATAGCCCTTGAACGTCGGCAGCGCCCCTGCGTCACGAATCATCTTCTCTGCCGCCCTATCAACTTCAAGCGTCGTCACGCCCGGCTCGACCATCCGGCGCAACTCCTGAAGCACACGCCCTACCAGCTGTCCGGCGGCGCGCATCTTCTCTAACTCTTTTCTGGACTTCCCAATAATCATAAATCAGTGGCAAGTGACGAGTGACAAGTGGCGAGTTAAAGACAAGCTCTGGCCTGTCACTCATCACCTGTCACTCGTCACTGTTTTTTCAATGTCCGCGTAAATCGTCTCTGGCTCGCGCGTGCCATCAACGCGGCTGAGGAGATTTAATCCCTGATAGTAATCAAGCAGCGGACGCGTCTGATTCTCGAAAGTAGCCAACCGAGCCTGCACCGTCTCAGAATTATCATCGGCGCGATGTGTGAGTTGCGCTT
>JACCVS010000089.1 GCA_013698055.1 Acidobacteriota bacterium | reverse complement strand
GAGGCCGCTTCCTCAAACGTCAGTCCTTCCATCACGCCGACACCGCGTTCTCGAAAAGCGTCGGTTTGCTCAACGTCCAGCCCTGTCAGGCGCGCGAGCGGCATCGCCGTCTCAACTGCGCGAGATAAATCTGATGAATAGATTGCAGTGAAGTTTTCAGAAGATAATACCTGCGCGGTTGCTTCCGCCTGCTTGCGCCCGCGCGCAGAGAGCGGGGTCGCCGTGTGCCCGCCGAAGCGTCCCGCAGCGTTGCCCTCAGACTGGCCGTGCCGAATGAGAAGGACGCGCGTAGTCTCCATATAAAAACAGTGACGAGTGACGAGTGACAAGTGATGAGTTAAGACAAATTCTTGCTTGTCACTCGTCACTCGTCACTTGTCACTGCCTTTAAGCCGCAACTGCTTCGGTTTTTAATTTCTCGGCCTGGTAATGTGTAACGAGAGCATTGATGATTTCGTCGAGCGCGCCTTCCATGACGAGATCGAGTTGATGAATGGTCAGTCCGATGCGGTGGTCTGAGACGCGGTTCTCCTTGAAGTTGTAGGTGCGAATCTTCTCGGAGCGGTCGCCGCTGCCGACCATCGAGCGGCGCTCTGAGGCTTCGGCCTCGTGCTGCTTGTTCTCTTCAAGCTCTTGCAGGCGGGCGCGAAGTACGCGCATGGCCTTCTCGCGGTTCTTGATCTGCGACTTCTCGTCCTGCATCGAGACCACTGTGCCGGTCGGAAGATGTGTGATGCGAACGGCAGAGTAGGTCGTGTTGACGCTCTGTCCGCCAGGGCCGGAGGAGCAGAAGGTGTCAATGCGAAGGTCTTTCTGGTCAATTTTGACATCAACCTCTTCTGCTTCGGGGAGAATGGCGACGGTGATGGCGGAGGTGTGTATGCGCCCGCTTGTTTCCGTCTGCGGCACGCGCTGGACGCGATGAACGCCGGATTCGTGCTTGAATTTTGAGTAAACCTTATCGCCTTCGATGAGCGCGATTGCTTCTTTGACCCCGCCGATGCCGGATTCCGAGGCTTCGAGGATTTCAAAACGCCAATTCTGCCGCTCAGAATAACGCTGGTACATCCTGAGCATCTCGGCGGCAAAGAGCGTCGCCTCGTCGCCGCCTGTCCCGGCGCGGATTTCCACGATCACGTTCTTTTCATCATTCGGGTCGGAGGGAATTAACAGGAATCTGAGTGCTTCTTCGTTTCGCTGAACTTGTGATTGAAGCGAGTTGACTTCAACGCGCGCCATCTCACGCATTTCCTCGTCATCCACGGTGTCGAGCAACTCCTGCGCGCCAGTGAGTTCCTCCTGGAGAGTTTTTAGCTCACGATACTTGGCGACGATCTCGCCGAGACTGCGATGCTGTTTGGCGGCTTTCACGTAAGCCGTCTGATCCGACATGATGTCAGGCTGTGAAAGCTCCTGCGTCAATGATTCGTAACGCGCTTCGATTTGTTCCAGTTTCTCTTGCATCTTTCAGATGTGCCTTATGTTTCAGCCGCGCTTTCTTGTAAACAATCTGGCTATGCTGTACTGAAAGCCGGGTAATATGTTCCCTCCGTCAAGAGTGTCGCTTTCCACTAACATAACAGGTTCGATATTCGCCCGGTGAATGATGACAGTGCGGTGCTTGGGATTGATGATCCAGACCAACGGGACGCCCGACGCCAGATATTCTTCAATCTTCTCTTCAATTTCACGACGAGTATTGCCCGGTGAAATTACTTCGACAGCGAGATCAGGTGCTCCCGACCAGAATTTTACGGGAATGCCTGTCGGCGGAATCTTCTCATTGCTAACAAATGCCAAATCCGGCCCCAGCACGGTATCAGGATTGCTGGCGAGCTTGAATCCGGTCTCTGCGGCAAACACCTCACCAAGGTCGTTCTCTTCGACATACTGGCCGAGCGCAACCGTCAGTCGAACAATAATCGCTCCATGTTCGCTTCCTGCGGGTGAGATCTTTCTCAGTTCTCCTTTCACGAGATCATAGCGAAAGCCGTCATCCTTCATCAGGAAGAGTTCGTCAGCGGTCATCGTTTGAGTTGTCGCGCTCATTGCAGCTCCCTCTCATGCGAGATCAGGCCAGCGGAGTTGCCTCCGCGATTTGCGGCTGCGGCTCAAGCTTCAAGGATTCCTTGAGAGCTTCGAGCGCAACTTCCAGTTGCTTGTC
>JACCVS010000072.1 GCA_013698055.1 Acidobacteriota bacterium | reverse complement strand
ACGAGGCGATAGCGACGGTAGGAACGTTCCGAGAGCCTTCCATTGACGATAGCGACGGGCACTCTTCGCTTTTTGCATTCACGTAGGAAGTTCGGCCATAGCTCAGTTTCCATGATGAGCACGACGGCTGGGTTGACGGTGCGAAGCGAGCGACGCGAAGCCCACGCCCAGTCAAAAGGAAAGTAAAAAACAGCCGTCGCATCGTCGCGAAAAACATCGCGGGCAATGCCTTGTCCCGTCTTCGTCGTAGTCGAGACGACAAGCGAATAGGATGGAAACTTATCGAGAATGGCACGTGCGAGCGGGCGCGCAGCCTGAGCCTCGCCGACTGAAACGCAGTGTAGCCAGATGACAGGCCGCCCGTCTGTTTCAAAGACAGGCAATCGCCCCAGACGCTCGCGCAAGCCCGCGACGTATTTTCCATGACGAAATGCGTCCGTTACGAATCGCGGCAAGAGCGCGATGACGCCGAGGGTGAGAAGGAGACTGTAGAGAAAATACATAAGTGACAAGTGACAAGTGACGAGTGACGAGAAAAAGCATTTATCTTGTCACTCGTCACTTGTCACTTGTCACTGCTTTACTTCGCCCGTTCGATGTAACGTCCTTCGACAGGGGAGACGCGGATGCGGTCGCCTTCGTTGACGAAGGGTGGGACTAGAATGGTGACGCCGTTTTCGAGCGTCGCCGGTTTGTTGACGTTTGAGACAGTCGCGCCTTTCATCGTCGGCTCGGTGCTGGTTACAGCCAACTCCATCGAGTCCGGCATTTCGATACCGATGGGCGCTCCTTCATAAAATTCAACTTGAATCTTCAGTCCCGGCATCAGCCACTGAGCCGCATCGCCGAGGTCTTCCTCGCTCAAGCCGATCTGCTCGTAGTTCTGCGTGTTCATGAAATGGTGCTGCGAGCCGTCGGAGTAGAGATATTCCATGTCGTGCTGTTCGAGCGCGGCACGCTCGACCGTGTCGGCGGAGCGGAAGCGATGCTCAAAAGTGGAGCCGGTGCGGATATTACGCATTTTGGTCTGTACCATCGCGCGCAAGTTTCCGGGCGTGTGATGACGAAATTCGACGATCTTGCAGGGCTGTCCCTCGAAGACGATGACCATGCCGCGCCGAATCTGTGTTGCAGGAATTGCCATAAAAGAAGATCAATCTCCGTCTCAAGAATATCGTTTGCGTAGCCGGAGCGGGCATAGAGAGTACACGCTATCAGTCAGCAAACTGCGTAGTCTAGCGGGCGTTTCATGGATTTGTCCAGCGCGCCTGCCTCGCGATTTTGCTGAAGCTCAGGCGGTGCCGCTCTCGCCAGCCTCGCCGGGATTCTCAGCCGAATCGAGCTTGAAATAGACGCGAAGCGTGACCTGATATTCAAGGCGGCCTTGCTGCAATCCGCCGCGTTGCTCCTGCACTACGAACCAAGAAAGATTATGAAGAGTCTGGCGTGCGCGGCTCACAGCTACTTCGATGGCGTGCGTGAAACTCTGTTCGGACGTTCCGACGATCTCGATACCTTTGAAAACCATATCTGGCATGTAGACGCTCCTAGCTCATTTTCTATTTCGAATGAATTCCCAAAGTGATATAGGAATAGCATAGTGACACAGCGCGTGAAAAATTGTAAGCAATCCCATTATTTCTATAGCGGTTCTCAAATGAGTGTGACTGAGTTTAGAGTTCAGCCATAAGAGCTGCTCTCACAAGCACGCTCAAGCATGAACTCTGAACAGTTCTCCCCCAACTGAGAATTGCTATAAAGCTCTTCTACCGGCTAAAAGCCAAAGAGCGGGTGAGCACGCCGGTCAACGTCGGAGGGTCTGACGTTTTCCTTGATGCTCACCCGCTCTTTAGGAGCCCACCTACCTGAAAGTTTATTACGCCCGAGTGACCACAAAGTTCCGAAAAAACATTACGATCTCAGGCAGCCCGCGCGCGCGGGATGTGTCGTTCCCGCGCGCTTGATTCCAGCCAGCTTTGCGCCTCTTCATAGTAAGGAAATCGCTGCTCCTCGGCGCGAAAAGAGTTGGTGTGATAATAACGCCTGCCCTTGATTAGTCGCGCCGGATGCTTGATGTGCAGCATCTCGTGGTAGAGGACGTATTCAACAAACCATTCCGGCACATCCGTATCATCGAGGGTCTTGCTGATAACTATAGTGTCATGCGCGGCATCGTGATGACCCAGGATTCGGCGTGTGCGACGCTGTGACCAGGTCAGCACGGGCTTTTCAATCCCTCCGTCGAAGTGGCGACGGTTGAGCCGCTGAAACATCTTGTCCAGATCATAAACGCGGCCTCGCGCGGAAGAGATTAGTTTGCGACCGCGCTGGCGGCGTGCCAGGTCTGAAGCGCGCAGGATTTGCGGCGAATAGGCGTAAGCTCTATAGACGCGCTCGTGAATTTCCGGCGTGCGCTTGGCAAGCAGACGGGCGACGAGAATAAAGGCGAGGGCGCGATGCACTTCGGGGGGCGCGCTTTTGAAAATATCCGAAATTCGCACGTAAACACGCCCTGAGCGCAGTCGAATTTTGTGGCTAATACCGGCGTATGGATAAAATCTGACTTCTATTTCCGGCACAGGGCGGTTACGACCAAGCTGGCGAAAAGCCTCGCTGAAAAGTGCGCTGAGATAGCTTTGAGATTGCGACATAAGCGAAATTCTTGACCGCAGGCGACCAATTACTATCATCGCCATGCAGCCGAAACTGCGCGCGGACGGCGAGAATAACCCTGATTCCGGGAATGCTAGTCCTTCAGGCTGAATATTACGAGTCAAGTGGTCGGGACGTCAATCAAACCTTTAAGGTTGGAATCTAAGCTATTGAAAACTCACGGAATTGGCCTGGTCGGGTATGGAAATGCTGCCGGAAGGGAAATAACAGTTGTGGCTAACTGATTATGCTACAGCATTTTAAGTTAGAAGTTAAGGATAATCTTTCCGCTGATGAGGGCTAAATGCAAGAAGGACTTGGATTAAACCGGCCAGATAGCCCGTGACAAGTAATTTCGGCCTTAAAGTGAGGAGAATGTTTGCCGCCCTGTTATACAATCCGCTATACTCTGGAAGTCCAGCCCGTCCGCACCCATCACCTTTTGACAGGTGTGTACTGGAAGAATTCTTGACAGGCCGGAAGTCGCGATGTTATTGAATTTTAGTATCGGTGCGCTAATCCCACATTTGATGGCCGCGCCGCGCACACCGCGCTTTGAGACAAGATGGTCAGCCGCATCTCAACCTCCCATGCAGGAAATCCGAACAGAACCGGCTCGCGCGGGCAGGCCGTGTTGTCTGCAATAATTAAAGAACATCTGGTGACGGGCGAACCCGTCGGCTCGCGCACGATCTCGGATCGGTTTGCTCACGCTGCCGGTTGGAGCGCGGCGACCATCCGCAACGTCATGGGACAGTTGGAGGAGGCGGGTCTGGTCGAGCAGCCGCACACCTCAGCCGGGCGCATCCCGACAGATAGAGGTTATCGCTTCTACGTTGATCACATGCTTAACGAGGCGCAACTATCTAAAACTGATCTCGCGACGATCAACTCCTTTTTGAAGAATTTGCAGAGCGAGTCAGGAGGCGCACCGGATCGCCTTCTTGAAAAAGTTTCGCACGTGCTTTCTGCGCTGTCAGAGAACGTCGGCATCGTCATCTCTCCATCTTTGGCCGATAATCGTTTACAGCATATAGAGTTTCTGCAACTGGCGGACAATCGCATTCTGGTTGTCATGGTCTCCGCACCCAACATCGTTCACAATAAGATCATTCGCATTGACGAGAATCTGAGCCAGGAAGAGCTTGAGCAGACGGCGCGTTACCTCAACGTTGAATTCAGCGGCAAGAGCCTGATGGCGATTCGCGCGGAGATCATGGAGATGATGCGCGCGGAAAAAGCTCTCTACGATAGATTGCTGCGCAACGCCATTCTACTTTGCAACAGCAGCCTCGAAGGTGAAGAAGCAACGACCGCCGAAGTTTATGTTGACGGTGCATCGAATATTTTGGCGAGGCCGGACTTCGCCGATGCTGAAAGGATGCGCGATCTGTTCCGCACCTTTGAGGAGAAATCACGCCTCGTCAAAATCCTGAGCGAATGTGTCTCGCGCGACCAGTCGCCTCCGGGAGAAGTGCGCGTCATCATCGGGCGCGAGCACGCTGCGCCTTCAATGCAGGATTGCGCCTTGATTACGGCACCTTACTGGTTGGGCAATGAGGTCACTGGCACGCTCGGCGTCGTCGGGCCGATCCGCATCGAGTATGCCCGCATGATGGCCGTCGTCAATTACATGGCTCGACACATCGAGCACTTACTACGAGAAGAAATAAGCGCGGCTTAATTTGGAATCAGACGGCACACCTCTTTTGTGTGTGCCGCACGCGTCTTTCGGGGGGTTATCATTCCATTGATGGTGAATAAAAGAGAACAAAAGGCGACCCGCATCCCGGTACACTTTGTGGATGATGAAAAGAGCGCCTCAGGCATGGCTGGTGGCGAGAATGAGCGCGACGCTCAAACTGGTTCAGACCAGGGCGATCTCTCGCCAGAGGAGATAGGGCGCGAGTCCAGTTATGAAGGTGAAACGGAAGTGCAGCGCCGGATAGATCGTGGAGAGGAAGAAGATAGCAAAGACGGGCAGGATCGCGCCGACGAATCGGACACAGCCGGTGGCCCACCCCGTGAAGAATTACCGGAGCGCCGTGAGGATCGAGATCAGGTCGGATCGGATTCACATGCCCCGACACGCGGCTCCGCACAATCAGAAAACGAAGATAGTGCGCAGCAAGCGACGGGAGCCAGCACGGAAGCAACCGGCCCGGTACTCGCTGAATTAATCGCAACACGCGCTGAGCTGCGAAGAGTCGAAACCCAGCGCGATGAATTTCGCGAAGCTCTGGCGCGTCGCCAGGCCGATTTTGAGAATTACCGCAAGCGCGTGGAGCGTGACCGCGCCGATAATTACCATCGAATGGTTGGGGATGTGGTCAGCAAACTGCTTCCTGTTCATGACAATTTGCGGCGCGCACTTGAGGCTGAAACATCCTTGCAGGAAACACAATCCAAGGAGTTTCGTCATTTCCTGAACGGCGTCGAACTCATTTACAAACAACTCAGCAGCGTTCTCGAAGGACTCGGGTTGCAGCCCGTCCTTGCGCTCGGGCAACGTTTCGACCCGCATGTTCACGAAGCCGTAGTCATGGAACAAACAGAGGAGCACGAGCCTGATACCGTGATTCAGGAAATCGCGCCCGGCTATCGTCTGGGAGAAAAGCTGCTCCGTCCGGCGATGGTCAAAGTAGCAACCCGATAGTAATCAGTTCTCAGTTCTCAGTTTTCAGCATAGAACTTTTGCTGAAGACTTCTAACTGAAAACTGAGAACTGAGAACTGAAAACTGATATGGGCAAAGTCATTGGAATTGATTTAGGCACGACAAATTGCTGCGTTGCCGTTCTCGAAGGCGGCGCGGTGCAGATTGTGCCGAACAAAGAGGGCGGACGCACCACTCCCACCGTTGTCGGCTTCACAGATAAGGGAGAGCGCCTGGTCGGCCAGATCGCTAAACGTCAGGCAGTGACCAATGCGGCTAATACGGTTTACGCAGTCAAGCGTTTGATCGGACGTAAATTCAATTCGCCAGAAACGCAGCGAATGCGTGAGACTTCGGCCTTTGAGATTGTTGATTCGCAGAACGGCGATGGGCGCATCCGCGTTCAGGGACGAACCTATAGCCCGCCGGAAATCTCCGGCATCGTCTTGCAGCGACTCAAAACCGCTGCCGAAGATTTCCTCGGCGAAGCCGTCACCGAAGCCATCGTGACCGTGCCCGCTTACTTCGACGATATTCAGCGACAGGCCACGAAAGACGCTGGAAAGATCGCCGGTCTGAAGGTCGAGCGTATCATTAACGAGCCGACGGCAGCCGCGCTCGCTTACGGGCTGGGCAGAACAGAGTCTGAGCGAATCGCTGTTTATGATCTGGGCGGCGGCACATTCGACGTTTCCATTCTTGAAATTAACGACGGAGTTTTCGAGGTTCTTTCGACATCCGGCAACACCTTTCTCGGTGGCGAGGATTTCGACGACCGCATTATCAACTGGATGGGCGAGCAGTTTCTTGAAGAGACAGGCATTGATCTCAAGGGAGATCGTCTCGCGCTGCAACGCCTGAAAGAAGCAGCGGAACGCGCCAAGTGCGAACTCTCTTCAGTTAATGAAACCAACATCAATTTACCTTTCATCGCAGCCGATTCGTCAGGGCCGAAGCATCTCAACAGGCCATTAACGCGCGAACAGTTTGAATCGCTTGTCGCTGATCTGGTCGAGCAGACCATCGAGCCTTGCCAGAAAGCTCTCTGGGACGCCAAGCTTCAGCCAACTGACATAGACAAAGTGATTCTCGTTGGCGGGCAGACCCGTTCCCCCATCGTCGGGCGTACCGTCAAGGAGATTTTCGGTAAAGAGGCTTCGGCTGAGATTAACCCGGATGAAGTGGTGGCGATGGGAGCGGCGATTCAGGGAGCCGTGATGTCCGGCGATGTGAAAGACATCGTGCTGCTGGATGTCCTGCCGCTCAGCCTCGGCCTCGAAACGCGTGGCGGATTGTTTACGAAGATTATCGAACGCAACTCGACCATCCCTCTCCGCAATAGCCTGACGTTTACAACCGTCGTTGATAACCAATCTTCCGTGGAGATTCATATCTTGCAAGGTGAGCGTGAGGTTGCCGAAGGCAATCGAAGCCTGGGCAAATTCGAGTTAGTCGGCATCCCGCCCGGCCCGCGCGGTGCGGCGCAGATTGAAGTGTCATTCGAGGTGGATGCCAACGGCATCGTCTCGGTTTCGGCTAAAGATAAAGCGACCTCACGTGAGCAGCAGATGCGTATCACCCCAACTTCCGGCCTTTCGACCGACGAAATCAATAAGTTGATTTCGGAGGCAGAGACTTCTTTCGAAGCTGATAAGCGCGCCAAAGAGATCATTGGCCTACGCAACAAGCTCGACACGCTTGTCCGCAATACGCGCCGCACTTTCGTGGAATTTGGTGGATCACTGGCGGCGGAAGAGCGCAAGAACGGCCAGCAGGCATTGAGCAAAGGTGAGGAAGCTACGAATTCGGAAAACGTCGAGGAGATTCGGCAGGCCATTGAAGTTGTTCAGCATTTCGCCAACGAGCTGACGAACGTAATGATGAACCTGCCAGACACGAGTAGCTCGACAGAGGTTGAGAAAACCTAGGCAGGGCCTCAATAAAAGTCTCAAGTCTGGAGTCTGGAGTCTTGGGTCAATGACTAAAGATTTGTTTTAGTCTTTTGACCCCAACCCACAGGCTCCAGACTTTACACTGTTGGCAGTTGATTGCTTATAATGCTTCATTAATTTGAAAGGGAATTATTAAAAGTTAGATGAGTAAACGTGATTATTACGAAGTGCTGGGCGTGACCCAGACGGCCAGCGACCAGGAACTCAAAAGCGCATATCGTCGCCTCGCGGTGAAGTTTCACCCGGATAAGAACCCGGACGACGCTTCCGCGGAAGATAAATTCAAGGAGG
>JACCVS010000065.1 GCA_013698055.1 Acidobacteriota bacterium | reverse complement strand
GTCACTTGTCACTTGTTACTGTTCTTTGAGATCACGGGGCGGTGGTGATGGCTGCGCTCATGGGGGGCATGGGCGCGCCCCATCGCCCCGTGTTGCTTCGAGAGACAATCGAATTGCTCGGGGCTGCACGCGGTGGGGTGTTCGTTGACGGCACGCTCGGCTTGGGAGGACACAGCGAGGCGATTCTCGAAGCGTCCCTGGATGTGCGAGTGATTGGCATTGACCGTGACCGCGAGGCGCTTGAGCTGGCGAGAGAACGATTGGCGCGATACGGCTCACGCTTTCACGGCGTCCATGCGAATTTTCGAGACATCGCGCGGGTTGTCGAAGAAGC
This sequence comes from Acidobacteriota bacterium, assembly GCA_013698055.1. GTDB lineage: Bacteria > Acidobacteriota > Blastocatellia > Pyrinomonadales > Pyrinomonadaceae > QHXM01. The sequence continues at coordinate 6,286 of JACCVS010000065.1, read as the reverse complement.
GAATGAGCAGGACGTGAGCGGCGTGTTGGTTGATCTGGGCGTTTCGTCGCTTCAGTTCGATACCGGGGAGCGAGGCTTTAGCTTCCGGCACGATGCTCTGCTCGACATGCGCATGGATGCGAGCGGTGATGAGGAAACGGCAGCGGAGTTGCTGGCACGTCTGCCTGAAGAAGAGATTGCTCGGATTATTTTCGAGTACGGAGAGGAGCGGCGGTCGCGTCGCATCGCTAAATGGATTGTTGAAAGGCGCGAGCGTGGTGAGCCAATCGAAACGACGAAGGAGTTGTCCGATTTAGTCGGGCGTGCGGTTGGGTATCGAAAGACGGATAAGGTTCACCCGGCAACGCGCACGTTTCAAGCTCTACGCATCGCCGTCAACCGCGAGCTTGAAGGCTTAAGTGAGTTCGTCGAAGAGGCGATTGATCTTTTACAGCCGAACGGATGTTTTGTAGCGATCAGCTTTCATTCGCTCGAAGACAGGATCATGAAGCAGACGCTCAGGCGGCTGGCGGGGCAGTGCGAATGCGACCCGCGCGCGCCCGTCTGTTCATGCGGGGCACGCCGCGCAGTTGAAATCCTGACGCGCCGTCCCCTCGTTCCGGGCGAGGAAGAAGTGTCCGAAAACCCGCGCGCTCGCAGCGCCAAGTTGCGAGCCTGCCGCAAACTCTGACAAGCGCCGGTTCCGAGTCGGCGTTGTTTGAAACCCGAAGACCCTTTCAAATCTGACTTTGTTGACTGCGTGAGGCTTTGACCCCTGATGAGAAGATTACCCTTGAACGGAAAGAACTTCGCGGTGCATCGCGAACGCGACATGGGAGCCTTGGCGCGTCTGGCGCTCCTGCTCGCGTGCGGGCTTATTCTCGCGGGTGGTTTCGTCTACGCAGCGGGACAGCACTTTGCTGCGGTTCAGTATGGCTACAAGAGCGAGGCGTTGCGCCTTGAGCAAGCTCAGCTTTTAGAGGAGCAGCGTCGCCTGATGCTGGAGCGTGAGCGGTCTGCCACGCCGGAGCATCTGGGAGCAGCGGCACGTGGGATCGGGATGCAGCCCATTCAGCCCGCGCAGATTAATCCGGCGAGGAATTTGGAAAAGTCGCAGATGCGCACGGTTCCGGCATTTATTAACCCGTCTGCTTCGCTTAGCCGCTGACGCTTCGATTGTGTTTGAAAAGTCAGGCCAAATGGTTCGCACGCACTCTCCCCTCGCGGCGCTATCGGAAATTGTTTTGAACAACGCACAGGCCAAGCGCGAAGAGGCAGCAAGCACAGGCCTCCGCGCATTACCTGAAAGAAAGACAAGCAGGAGTTATGCGCGGACGCCTTGCCACTTCATCAAAAGCACGCCCTGATAAGTCGCGCACCCGCGCGCTCGTCGTGGCGTGCATCCTGGGCGTCTGGATGCTCGCCATCGGCGTGCGGCTCATCTACCTCCAAACTTCGCAGCACGAATGGTTGTCGTCCCGCGCACGCACTCAACAGCAGGATGCGGTAGAGACGAGTCTGATTCGCGGCCTCGTGCTTGACCGTCACAATGTTGAGTTGGCGCGCAGCATTGACACGGAATCCTTCTGGGCTGTTCCACGCGAAATCAAGAACGTCGAAGAAGTCTCCGCCCGCCTTGCGCCCATCGTCGAGATGGATGCTCGCGTGCTCGCCGACCGCTTGAAAGAATCTCAAAGCGCGAACCGAAAGTTTGCCTGGATTGCTCGCAAGCTCGATCAGGAGCGCGCCGGAAAGATTCATGCTCTTAATCTTGAAGGCGTCTATACGCTCAAGGAGCCGAAGCGTCATTACCCGAACGGGGCATTAGCGGCTCACGTTCTCGGTTTCGTTGGAATGGACGAAGTCGGCCTCGCGGGCATCGAGCGCTCCTACAATGAGCGAATACTTGGCGCGGCTGGCAAGGTCACGATAGATACGGATGCTCACGGGCGGCCTTATGGCAGTTTTGAAGCGCAGGCCAGACCCGGCGAGACGGTTGTGCTGACGATTGATCGATTGGTTCAGTATAAGACGGAACAGGCGCTCCTCTCGGCTGTCGAAAGATCACGCGCCAAGTCAGGCACAGCCATTGTGCTTGATCCACGCACTGGCGAAATCCTCGCGCTAGCGAGCGCGCCGACGTTTGACCCAAACGACCCACGCGCGACGAATGAGCAGGCGCGCATCAATCAGGCGCTACAGAATATCTATGAGCCTGGCTCGACCTTTAAGATCGTCGCTTACTCAGCCGCTATCGAACAGGGATTGGCTAAGCCGACTGATCGGATTGATTGCCAGATGGGTGGCATCACGGTCGCAGGAAGGCTCATCCGCGATCATCATGCGTTTGGCTCGTTGACCTTGACGGAAGCTCTGGCGAAATCGAGTAACGTAGCGGCGATCAAGCTGGGTTTGCGCGTCGGTGATGATTCGATGCATGACTACATGACGCGTTTCGGTTTCGGCTGCAAGACGGGGGTTGAGCTACAGGGCGAGACGGACGGGATATTGCGTAAGGTCAAGAACTGGCAGCCGTCTTCGATGGGTTCGCTCGCCATCGGGCAGGAGATTGGCGTGACGCCCTTACAGATGGCAGCAGCCTTCGGCACGCTCGCCAACGACGGCGTGCGAATCGCCCCCCATCTTGTGCGCGAGGTGCGCGCCGCAGACGGCACAATCGTCTATAGCGCATCGCCGGAAGAACGCAAAGTCGTGAGCGTGGCTACGGCGCAAACGTTGCGGGGGATGCTCGAAGAAGTAACTTTGAATGGAACGGCGAAGCAGGCGCAGCTTGACGGTTACACGGCGGCGGGCAAGACGGGCACAGCGCAGAAGATTGATCCGAAGACGCGCGCGTACTCGAAGACGAAATTCATCGGCTCGTTCGTCGGCTTCGCGCCGGTTGAGAATCCGGCGGTTGTCATCATCGTGGTGATAGACGAACCCGTCGGCGGTTATCACGGCGGCGAAGTTGCCGCGCCGGTCTTCCGCGAGATTGCCGAACAGATTCTGCCTGCGCTCAACATCACGCCCGACACGAAGCTGAAAGACTCTCCTCAACCGGGGCTGCTCGCCAGATTCACGCTTAACCCTGAGACGCTGGCTCGTTTGCGTGAGGTGCAGGAACGAGAAAGAACAGAGCGCGATGCTACTTTGCCGAAGATGGCAGAGGAAGACGGGCGCGCAGGCATGACCAGAGTCGTCTACACGGCGGCGACCAAGCGCGGGGCATTGATGCCGGACTTGCGCGGGCGAAGCGTGCGCGATGCGGCGCGCGTCTGCGAACAGCTGGGCTTGCAGCTTGAAGCGCGAGGCGAAGGGCGCGCGTTGCGCCAGAGTCCGGCGGCAGGCGCTGAGGTGGAAGCGGGAAAAACTGTTCGGATTGATTTCGGGAGAAGCGATTGAGCCGGGGATGAAGCATGACGGATGAGAAATGCCAGTCGTGAGCATTCATCCTTCCCCTTCATAGCTCATCCTTGAACTTATGAATGCACGAGACAGCAGCAGGAATGGCGAGTCCGCGCCGCATGGAACCAGGCAGAGAATCAGCGATTGCCGGAAACGTTTGCGCCAAACGCGAGCGATGCAGAGAGCTTTGAGAATAGAGCAGGATGAAGCAGTTCTCGCGGCCAGTAGTCTCCTGACATTAACTTCCGAGAGCGCAGATTTGGGTAATTCGGAAGATGCTTCTGAAGACGCGGGAGCATCCCCGGTTGGGACAACTCGCCGATACACGCCTGAAGTTGACCGCCGCGCAAGGCTGCGCGCAAGATGATAGTGAGAGCAGGATTCTTGCGAGAAGAGGAATTGTAGCGGCGTGAACATACGGACGGCGGCGGAATTGATGGGCGCTCAGGTCAGTACATTGAGCGCCGAGTTGTTTGACAATGAAATAGTCGGATTCTCGATTGACTCGCGAACGACCGGCGCGGGCGAACTCTTCTTCGCGCTGTCGCAAAGTGATTACGCGCGCGCCGGTTTTAACGGCACGTTTGCCGATGCTCATCGCTATCTCCCGCAAGCGTTCAGTCAGGGCGCAATCGCGGCGGTCGCCCGCCGAGAGAGCGTACAGGAAGATGCGAGCTTGCAGGCGATTGCTCACAAGTTGTTGCTCGTCGAAGATGCCATCGCTGCTCTTCAGACGCTTGCACGGAAGGTTTACGAAGCGTGGGCGCGACCCGTGATTGCAATCACAGGCAGCGCAGGTAAGACGACGGCGAAAGAGTTGACGGCACACCTGCTCAACGCAACGGGTCGCCGCGTTCTCAAGAGCGAGCGAAACTACAACAACGGGCTTGGACTGCCGCTCGCGGTTTTGCAGATGGTGACTGAAGGGCGTGACCCTGACCAGTTTGACCTCGCGGTGCTTGAGATGGGCATGTCTTCGCCGACACATGAGATCGAGCGCCTATGCAAGATTACGCCGCCTGACATCGGCGTGGAGCTTCTGGTCGCGCCCGTGCATCTTGAGCATCTGGGCACGATTGAAAACATCGCGGCAGCGAAAGCAGAATTGATCGAAGGTCTCAAGCCGGGTGGTACGGCGGTGCTGAATGCCGATGACGAGCGCGTGATTGCGATGCGCGCCATCCACGACGGCCCCATCGTTACCTTTGGCGTGGAGAACACGGCGGACGTGATGGCGACAAACATTGATACGAGCCGGTTTGGTCGAAGCCGCTTTCAATTGCGAACGCCGCACGGCGAGACAACTGCGGAGTTGCGGATGCCCGGCCACCATAATTTGATGAATGCCCTGGCGGCGGCTGCGGTCGCCACGTGCTTTGAAATCAAACCGGAAGAGATTGCGAGTGCGCTCAAAAGTGTTACCCCAGCAAAGATGCGCGGCGAGGTGATTGACTTCGCCGCGGGGTTCACAATCGTGGACGATTCTTACAACTCGAACCCGCGCTCGCTGTTGAGCATCGCCAGAACAATTGCTGAGAGCAGCGGCGCGCATGTCAAGCGTCGCATCATCATCGCGGGCGAGATGCTTGAGCTGGGGCCGGAAGGCGCAAGGATGCACCGAGAGGCCGGAGCCGAGATGGCGCAAGCCGGGATTGATTTGCTGTGGGGAGTGCGCGGCCTGGCCTCCGAGATGGTTGAAGGAGCACGCGCTGCCGGGATGAGCTATGGCGCAGCACGCTTCTTTGAAAGCTCAGAGCAGGCCGCCGCTGCAATCTGTGAGGAAGCGCGCGAAGGCGACCTCATGTTAATCAAAGGCTCACGCGGTGTGGAGACGGACAAGGTCGTAAAGATGCTGCGGGATCGTTTCCCCGCTCTCGGAGGAGACGAGGAAGTATGACGAAAAGCAGAATCCAGAATTCAGAATCCAGGAGTCAGAAGAAAAACTGGTTTCAGCCTTTCATTCTGGATTCTGAATTCTGACTCCTGAATTCCGCCTAACCAACGATGATTCATTGGATCTTTTACGAGTGGCTTTACAACACCTATGAGGGTGGCGGGTCTTATCTCGTCAAGGCGCTCAATGTTTTCAATTATGTCACGTTCCGAACCGCTTACGCTTCGGTCACGGCGCTCCTTATCTCGCTCGTCTTCGGCAAGCGCGTCATCCAGCTTCTGAAGAATTGGAACGTCGGGCAGCAAATCCGCGAGGAAGGGCCGCAGGCTCACATGGCAAAGCGCGGCACGCCGACAATGGGCGGGGTGCTGATTATCGGGTCGGTTTTAATTTCGACCCTGCTGTGGGCTAAGTTGTCGAGCCTTTACGTGTGGATCGTGATGATCGCGTTCCTGCTCTTCGGGGTCATCGGGTTTCTGGATGACTACCGGAAGATGGCGATGCGTCGCAGTCTGGGGTTAACCGGGAAACAGAAACTGATCGGGCAACTGCTGATCGCTATCGCGGTCTGGTTCGTCCTCTACCTTTCTTCAGTTTCTATGGGCGGCCCACCGAGTTTGCGTGCCGGGGAACTCAGAGACCCAGGCTCTCTGGCAGTTAAGTTAAGAGATGGGCGCGACCCGTTGTCGCAATACCTCTGGTCGCAGTTGCGGCCTGAGACGCAGGAGTTGCTGAAAAGTTATGACAGCAACACGGGCAAGCTGCCTGAAGAGAGTCAAAGGAAGCTGATGGACGGGTTGAACGGCCTGATGACCGGCCATTCGCTCTTTGACGAGCAACGCTTCGCGCAGGTGAAGCTGACGGATGAGACGCGTAAGTTTATCCAGCTTAACCCGCAGGATAACAATCTCATCCAGCTCAACAGGGTGTTGCTGGAAGAAGCATACCCGACGGAGATTGCAAAGAGCACGAAGTATTCGTGGAACGTGGACATCCCGTTTCTGA
>JACCVS010000046.1 GCA_013698055.1 Acidobacteriota bacterium | reverse complement strand
ACCTATCACCATGAAAAAAATTGGCTTTATCAGTCTGGGCTGTCCGAAGAATCTGGTTGACAGCGAAGTGATGATGGGGAAGCTCCGTCAATCTGGTTATGAGATTACGACGGATGCCAGCGAGGCTGACACGTTGGTTGTAAACACCTGCGGCTTCATCGAGTCGGCCAAGCAAGAGTCTGTCGAGGCCATTCTCGAAGCTGCCCGCTTGAAGACGGAAGGGAAAACACAGCGTCTTATCGTCGCCGGTTGTCTGGTCGAACGTTATCGTGATGAGTTGCGCGCGGAGATGCCGGAAGTTGACGCCTTTATCGGCACAAGCCAGATTGACGACATCTTAACCGTCTGCGATGAGACGGTGAACACGCGCTCGCTTCCCGTTTTGCCGCTCGGCAACCAGAGCGCGACGTATCTTTACGACGAGTCAACGCCGCGCGTGCTCGCAACGCCCGGCTACACCGCTTTCATCAAAATCGCCGAAGGCTGCGACCGCCCGTGCGCATTCTGTTTCATTCCACAGATGCGCGGCCATTTTCGCAGCCGCCGTTTCGGTTCGATTCTCGTCGAAGCGCAGCAGCTGGCGGACGAAGGCGTCAAGGAGATCGTCCTCGTCGCGCAGGATTCATCTCGCTACGGTGAAGACTTGGGCAAGGCGGACGCGCTCGCCCACCTTCTCCGTGAACTCGCGCATCTGGATGGCATCGAATGGGTGCGGGTCATGTATACCTATCCGACGCACATCAGCGACGCATTTCTTGACGTGCTGGCCGAAGAGCCAAAGGCTGTCAAGTATCTGGACATGCCTTTGCAACATGCTTCAAGGAACGTGCTGAAATTGATGAACCGTGGCGGCACGCGCGCGAGCCTTGAAAGATTAATTGACCGAGTTCGAAGGCGTGTGCCAGACATCGCCATCCGCACAACCTTCATCACGGGATTTCCCGGCGAGACTGAGGAGGATTTTGAAGAGTTGCTGGCCTTCATCCGCAATGTGGAGTTTGACCGCGTTGGCGTTTTCACGTATTCGGATGAAGAGGGAACAGTCGCCTTTGATCTGCCAGATAAGGTTGATGCTCGAACGGCGAAGCGTCGCCGCGCGCGTTTAATGAAAGAGCAGGCCCGAATCTCTCGCAAGCGCAACCGGGCACGCATCGGTTCAACGGTACGGGTGCTCTTTGAAGGCGCAGCTAAGGAGACAGACCTGCTCTGGCAGGGACGAATGGAGACGCAGGCTGCCGATATAGATGGATGTATGCTGATTAACGATGCGCCAGATGGGTTTGACCCTATCCCCGGCCAATTCGTTAACGTCTTGATTACGGAAGCTCACGAGCACGATCTTGTCGGACGAATAGTCTAGGAAGTGATAAGTGATGAGTAAAAGCCAGCAATTCATCATTCGGCACCCATCATTCTGATGCCAATCGTTCTTAAAGAATCCAGCGATGAACTTAATCCGAAGATCATTACAGCGGGTGAGGTCATAGCTGATGCTCCGCCCAGGCGAACGCTCTCGGATTATCTTGCTCTCGCGTTTGCAACGTGGGGCGTCGGTTACATTCCCGGCGCGCCAGGGACGTTTGGCTCGGCTGTTGGCGTCGGCATTTATCTGCTCGTGCAATCGGCAAGCGCACAGGTCTCCGCTTATGGGCTGGCGCATGGGTGGAGTCTTGAGCTGCTTTCATCCTTAAGCATGACGCTCATGCTTTTGCTGGTGACGATGCTGACAATCACCGGAGTGTGGGCTGCCTCGCGCACAGAAAAATTGCTGGGGCGCAAAGACCCCGGCATTGCGGTTGTGGATGAAGTGGCCGGGCAATTAATTGCTTTCCTGTTCGTGCCGATGAACTCAGGGTGGTGGGTGATCATCGTTGGCTTTATCGCGTTTCGCCTGTTCGACATCTGGAAGCCGTACCCGATTCGCCGCCTCGAATCGCTCAAATCAGGGTTGGGTATCATGGCCGATGACGTGCTCGCGGGAGTGTACGCGGCAATCCTGCTGTCCTTTGTGACATCAATCTACCTGTTCTTGTAAAAAGGAGAACTTTCAAGATGGATACTAAAGACCCGAAATCAACCGAAAGCGCCGACGCCCATAAGATCGTCGAGAGCAAAGACCCGAAGTCTGATGCTACGAGCAGCCAGACTTTGAGCGAAGTAGAAGAATCTGAAAAAGTATCAAAGACAAATGAGAGCGAAGCACCGGAAGGCGAAGGCTCATCTGTTCCTTCACCTGATGGCGCGTTCGATGAAGGGCGTGGCGGAACAGGCGAACTGGAGGGCAGCGGGCCAATGTGAGGAAAAGCAGAATACAGAATACAGAATACAGGAGTCAGGAGTCAGAATGGATAAGGCTGAAACCGCTTCAACAGATTTCCTCTTTTTCTGTCTCCTGACTCCTGATTTTAACTATGATGGAAAATAAAGTGAAAATATTTGTAGCTGATGATGTCAGCGAGAGCGGGCTTGAACCGTTGCGTGCCGCTGGCTTCATGGTCGAGAAGAGAACCGGGCTGAAGTTGCCTGAGTTGAGCGAAGCCCTGCGGGATGTAGATGGCCTCGTGGTGCGAAGCGAGACGAAGGTGACGCCGGAATTGATGAATGCGGCGACTCGTCTTCGGGTGATTGGCCGCGCAGGTGTGGGTGTGGACAACATTGATGTCGCGGCAGCGACAGAGCGCGGAATCGTCGTGATGAACGCGCCCGATGGCAACACGATTACGACCGCGGAACACACCCTTGCGCTCATGGTCTCGCTTGCGCGGCGCGTGCCGCAAGCCAACGCAAGCCTTCGTGGCGGACATTGGGAGCGTAAACGTTTCATCGGAGTTGAGCTTCAAGGCAAAACTCTGGGCATCGTGGGGCTGGGTAGAATCGGGCGGGTGGTCGCCGGTCGAGCACGCGCCTTCGGCATGAACATCGTGGCTTTCGATCCGTTCATCGCTCCCGATCAGGCGCGTGACCTTGAACTGGAAATCGCGTCGCTCGACGAAGTTTTCGCACGCGCAGACTTTCTCACAGTGCACACGCCTTTGACAGCCGAGACGCGCGGAATCGTCGGCGCTTCTGCTTTCTCGAAGATGAAACGCGGCGTGCGCGTCATCAACTGCGCGCGTGGCGGACTCGTTGACGAACGTGCTTTGCTCGCAGCTATCAAAGAGGGAATCGTTGCGGGCGCGGCGTTAGACGTTTTCGAGCAGGAGCCGCCGCCAGCGGATCACCCGTTGCTCGCGCTTGAGGAAGTGATTGTGACTCCGCATCTCGGCGCATCAACGACTGAGGCTCAAGAGGGCGTCGCCGTGACTGTGGCCGAGCAAATGCGGGATTACCTTTTGACGGGCGCGCTGCGCGGAGCCGTGAACGTTCCCACGCTCGGCGCACAGGAATTGAATGCGCTTCAGCCTTACATCGCGCTCGCGGAAAGCCTCGGCAGATTTCAGGCACAGTTAGTGGATGAAGCTGTGCGCGAGGTGCGTCTTGAATATGCCGGTGAGGTGGCCGAGTTAGATGCCGCGCCGGTGACGCGTGCGTTCCTGGCAGGACTGCTGCGCGATGTGAGCGCGCGCGTTAATGTCGTCAATGCCTTTCTGATTGCAGAGGAGCGCGGCATCAGCGTCACTGCTTCTTACAAACGTGCCGGAAGCGACTTTGATCCGGCTATTCGCACCGGCGTGGTGACTATTGGGGGCGAGCAGCGAGTTGCGGGCACGTTGTTCAGGAGCGGCGGTGGCAGCGGCGGCGACGGACGCATCACGGAAATCAACGGCTTTCGCATCGAGGCGATTCCGCATGGGCACATGCTGGTCACGCGCAACACAGATGTGCCCGGCGTCATCGGGCGCATCGGATCAATCCTCGGAGAACACAATGTTAATATCAGCCGCTTTCATCTTGGGCGACGCGAGCGCGGGGGTGAAGCGATGGCGGTTATTGAAACCGACGCGCCATTGAGAAACGAGACGCTTGATGAACTGCGTTCATTTGATCCAGTCATTTCGGCCAGACAGATAGAACTGTGAGGAATGCAAAATGAAAAATGTAAAATGAAAAAGGAAGGCCGCAGAACCACTGTTAATTTAAATGTGGTTTCAGCGTAACTTTTTCATTTTGCATTCTTTAGCTCATTCGATGTCGAAAGCAATCTGCTGCGACGTGCTTGCCTTCGCAGTGCGATCTGACACCGCCACTTGTAGGAGATAGCGGCTTGTGGGCAGGGAGTTTCTCCTCGCGGGCTGTCCATGCAGTCATGCGGTCGAAGAGAACTGCACTGGCTTTCCATCAACACGCAACTCGAATTGTTCAGGCTTCAAGCCTTCGACGAAGCGTCCCTGTTTATCCAGTACCGTCACTTCCGATTGGATTAGCTCTGTGTCTATTCGCACGACATCATCAGCCTCATCGCGCTGCTGTGCCATGTTTTGCTGGCCGGAAACAATTGAGTCGAAGGCCGCCACGCACGCTAGGGCAGTGGCGAAGACACGTCTGGCGAAGAGGTTTGGAGTTGTCATGGGTTTATGATTCCGAAGAGATTTGTAGCCGGGGAGACGGCACAGATAATATCATGAGATGGGTGACGGTCGAGAGCTTTCCAGATAAACGGTAGTGTCCTAGTTTGAAATTATTCCTATGAAGTTTGCATATCCAACAAAGCTACCACATCACCGAGACTCCACAGCTTATTAGTAACTCCTGCTTCCATCGCTGGCGAACATCTTAGAGTTTGATGGATACGAACAAAGTTATAATACATATTATTCAGGGCTATCGCGTGCATGTGATTCTCTAACTTTTTAGAGAAGGCATTTGTTAAGCGAGTGAAGCGGCGCATGTTCATTCGCATCGTCAAGTTTTGACGCTCAATATAGGATGTTGAAATCATCGGGGGGAACGGGTCGCCAGTGATAACCTCTGTGCGCGTGCCGCAACATTCCGCAGGGCTATAGCGGATTTCATCTTGTGAGTGTCCATAGATTTTGATTAGCTGCGCGTAGTCAATATCAGCACCGAACGCACCCTCGACAGCCTCAAGATATGCCCTTAGACCATCCGTTGTAAGCATCACACGGTTCTTCAAGCGGCTTGCCAGATCGTTCATAAACTCCGTTGCGGTTTCCACATCACGGCGACCTACTAGCCAGCAAGGGATGAGTTTTGTATCCGCATCAATGGCAAGGAATGTCCACAAGTCACCATAGCCAAGTATGCCCTGCTTCTCCGGCGAGACGTTCTTTTTCTTCGCATAACAAAAAGACCATATCTCATCGCATTCGATGCGGCGGCAAGATAGGTTTCGCAAAGTCTTGTCCTGGTATTCAGCACACACCGTTCCAATATCCACTAGCAGCTTTGCAACTGTATCTTTTGAGACTCCAACCATGCGGCCTGTAGAACGGATAGAGCAGCCCTCGACAAGAGCGGCGATGATTTGGATTCGGCGTTCGGTGGTTAACTTGTTCATACTAGCCATTATACTTGCGCGGGCAAAGATAGTCAACGTCTAAATTAGCGAATTAACACTATATGCTAATTTTAGTTTGACAGCTCAGATTCTTTCGGTTTATTATTGGTTGCGATGGAAATCGCATTTGAAAATGAATCTCTTGATAGGCTGGAGACCGACGCAAAGTTCGATGCCGGTTACTCTCCAGCCATCGTCAAAGCGTTTCGGAAACGGATGCAATTTATCCGAGACTCAATAGACGAAAGAGACTTTCGTGCAATGCGATCTCTTAACTTTGAAAGATTGAAAGGTGAAAGAAGCCATCAATACTCGATGCGGTTGAACGATCAATGGCGGTTGATTCTGGAGCTTCACGGAGAAGCCCCGAACAAGACGGTGGTTGTAGTCAGCATTGAGGATTATCACTAATGGAAACGACAATGAATAACAGAAGGGTTGCAGAGGTATTTCCTCCCGGTGAGTTTATCCAGGAGGAACTTGACGCGCGTGGATGGACGCAGGTTGATCTTGCTGAAATCATCGGACGCGACACGGTACAAATAAATCGAATTATACAGGGCAAGCAGGCTGTTACTCCTGAGACCGCAAGGCAGCTTGCCGATGTCTTTGGTACTACCGCAGAACTATGGATGAACTTGGAAAGCACATATCGGCTATCACTGGTTAAGCCTACCGGTGACGCGGTTGCGCGACGGGCAAAGCTATATGATTTATATCCTGTAAGGGAAATGATTAAGCGTGGCTGGATTGAAGCGTCGGAAAACATTGAAGTCCTTGAAAAGCGCTTCTGTGATTTCTTTGAAATCCCTTCGCTTGACGAAACCCCACGACTTGCACACGCGGCAAAGAAGTCTACACCTGGCGAACTAACACACGCTCAAAAGGCTTGGCTGTTTCGTGCGCGCCAGCTTGCGCCTGCGGTTTCAGCAGGCTTGTACTCAGAAACAACTTTGAAGGCATGTTTAGAACGCCTAAGCGTTATGCGCGCTAATCTGGAGGATGTGCGGCAAGTTCCTCGCGTGTTAGCAGATCACGGCATTAGATTTTTGGTCATTGAGGCATTGCCTAGCACTAAAATAGATGGGGTTTGTTTTTGGCTTAACAGATCGTCCCCTGTAATAGCTCTTTCGATTCGCCATGACCGCATAGATTCATTTTGGTTTACGCTCGGACACGAACTAGGCCACGCTATGATGCGGGACGGATTACAAGAGCCAACCGTAGATACTGAACTTGTGGGTGAGGACGCACAGGCTTTTGCAGAAAAGCCAGAAGTTGAACGTGAGGCAGATAACTTTGCTTGCGAATTTCTAGTTAAGAAAGATGAGTTGGATAAGTTCATCGCAAGGGTACGCCCCTTCTACTATAAACAGAAGATTGCGCTGTTTGCGAATCGAATCAATGTGCATCCAGGAATCGTAGTTGGACAATTACAGCATCGGAAAGTTATTCCCTTTTCTCATAATCGAGAGATGCTAGAGAAGGTTCAAAAGATCGTAACCCCGTCAGCCTTGACAGACGGATGGGGTAATACACCGTCCATGTAGTAAGGAGAAGAATATGTCGCGTAATAAGCTATCAGCAGAAAGACTTGAGCGGAGACACGAGATTGTCAGGCTTTACCGCGAGTCTCACGGCAACCGCCCTGCGTCTAGTCTGGAAATGGCAGATTGGGCAATGCGTACCGGTCAATGGAAACCAAAGCCAGTTGATCTTCGCAAGCAACTCGCGGAGGAGTTATCGCGGGCGATGAGCGAGGAGTTTATGACTGACCCTCGCAATAGGAGAGTACGCGCAAAACACGTGGCTAGGGTTTCCGTCAACGGAAAGCAGCAGAGTTTGTGGGTAGATATGCGTGACAAGAATCCTGCTGCTGGCAAGTTGAAGATCATTGCGCTACAGAATCGCCGTCAACAAGTTGTGGGCGATCTAAAACAGTTAAAAACTGACGCTGATAGCTTCAACGAGTTCTATAACTACACAAACGAAATACCGTTTCAACTAATCTTGGATTTTACGGACGACATAGCAGAAGCGGAGTTGGCGCAAGACGCTGCTTAGGCTTCTTTGTTCCATCTAGCTTCTGCGGCCTTCTTTGCGATAGCCTTACGCTTTGCTGGTGAGAGTTTCACGGCTCTTGCTTGACCGCCCTTGCTCGCGCCTAATCTACCAAGTGCGACAGCCGCCGCGTTCTTCTCTCGCGGCGGCTCTTCTTTAACATCGCCAGTGAAAATATCTAAGATGCGCTTGGCGCGTTCGTTTACGTCGCGTGGTAGTTTGCTTGGTCGCGTAGGCATGGACAGAGTATGAGGCACATGATTTCCAGAGTCAAGATATGAAGTTTTCAATTTAATTCAAACTAGGACACTACCAGATAAACTTTCGCGGCAGCTTATCCGTA
>JACCVS010000030.1 GCA_013698055.1 Acidobacteriota bacterium | reverse complement strand
ACTTATGTTCTTTTCTCATCCTGTTAAGCCTGCAAATCCTATCCAATTATTTCCCTGTCATACCTGATGGCTCGTCTCTTGTATCAGGGATTCTAAGCTGATGACGAAACTTTATACCGCACGCTGGATATTGCCTGACGCTTCATCTCTTATCGAGAGCGGGGCGGTGGCGATTGAAGCCTCGCAGGTGATCGCCGTCGGCAGTCGGGATGAGCTGGTAAGCCAATTCCCGAAAGCGCCGGTGCGCGATTTCGGCGAAGCCGCTATCTTGCCCGGTTTCGTCAACGCTCATTCGCATCTTGAACTGACGGCGATGCGCGGCTACCTCGAATGCGAAGAGGCAGACTTTTTCAGTTGGCTCAGGAAGCTGACCATCGCGCGTCTCGAACGGATGACGCCGGATGATCTTTACGTTTCCGCCGCTTGGGGAGCGATTGAGGCAGCGCGCGCCGGGGTGACGTGCGTCGGGGATGCGAGCGATGCGGCAAGCACAAGCATGAGGGCGCTCAGTGATGTGGGCTTGCGCGGGATTGTTTACCAGGAATCCTTTGGTCCGAATCCTAACGAAGCGCATGAGAATTTCGACAAGCTACGCGAGAAGGTGGCGCATCTTCGCGAGTATGAAACAGATCTTGTCAACATCGGCATCTCGCCGCACGCACCGTATAGTGTAAGCGCGCCGCAGCTTGAGTTAATTGCTGAATTCGCCATCGCGGAGAAACTGCCTTTGATGATGCACGCGGCAGAGTCAGAAGCTGAATCATTATTCATGCAAGAAGGGCATGGCGCGTTCGCCGAAAATCTCGCGCAACGTGGAATCGAATGGCGCGCACCCGGAATCTCTTCAATTCAATACCTGGCGCGACACGGCATCCTGCAAACACGCCCCTTGCTTGCGCACTGCGTCAGGGTAGACGACGCAGACCTCGAAACAATTAAAGGGGCAGGCGCAAAAATCGCCCATTGCCCGAAGTCAAACGCCAAGCTCGGTCATGGTCGCGCGCCGTTCGCGGTCTTCATTGAGAAGGGAATCAAGGTCGGCTTCGGCAGTGATTCGGTCGCGAGCAACAACACCTGTGACATGCTCGAAGAGGCGCGCTTCGCAATTCTGATGGCGCGGGGAACTGTGGGCGTAAACGGCGCGGTGCAAAAGCTGAACGCAGAGATTGCGCTCGAAGCCTTGACGATGGGAGGCGCACGCGCTCTCGGCTTTGAAACTCGAATGGGCGCGCTCGTCGAAGGAGCGCAAGCCGACATGATAGCCGTCGCTCTTAACGGTGCGCATCAAGTTCCGCTTTACGACCCGCGCACCGCGCTCATCTTCTCTTCTTCAGGCCGCGATGTCCTGATGACGATGGTCGCTGGAAAAGAAGTCTTCAGCGAAGGTCGCGTGCTCACCGTTGACGAAGATCGCTTGCGCGCACGCATGAAAGAAATCCTTAAGACAGTGACAAGCGACTGGCAAGAGTCCAAAGTCCAAAGTCCAAAGCCCAATATCTAAAACTAACTCCTTGACTTTGGACTTTGGGCATTGGACTTTGAACTTGTCTTCAACTCGTCACTCGTCACTGTTTCATCATGAATATTCTCGTTCTTAATTGCGGCAGTTCTTCGGTCAAGTTCCAGTTGATCGCGACCGACGTTGAGCTGATCGCTCAGAACGCTGACAGGCGGCTGGCGCGCGGCGTAATTGAGCGCATCGGCGGCGAAGCAATTATCACTTTGCACGCCGAAGGGCGCGAAGCGCAGAGGTCAACTGCGCCGCTACGGGACACGCGCGCGGCTGTCGAGTTAATTATTCGATGGGCTTGCTCGGAAACTTCAGGGATTGACACCGTGAAAAGCGTTGCGGACGTTCACGCCATCGGCCACCGCGTCGTGCATGGCGGCGAACGCTTTACGCATTCCGTGCTGATTACAGACGAAGTGCTGCGCGGGATAGAGGACTGTATTGATCTCGCGCCGCTGCATAATCCTGCGAACATCAAGGGCATCACGGCAGCGCGCGAAGTCTTCGGCGTGGGGCTGCCGCAGGCCGCCGTCTTCGATACGGCATTCCACCAGACTTTGCCTGACCGCGCCTATCTTTACGCGCTGCCTTATCAACTCTATCGCCGCCATCGCATTCGTCGCTATGGCTTTCACGGCACGTCGCATCGTTACGTCGCTTACCGCTACCGCCAGCTTCGGAACATTGCGCGCGACGAGACGAACGTCATCACGCTCCATCTCGGCAACGGTTGCTCGGCAGCGGCGATCCGCAGGGGCGATTCCATTGACACTTCGATGGGGCTGACCCCGCTCGAAGGTTTAGTAATGGGGACGCGCTCCGGCGATCTTGACCCAGCCATTATAGATTTCATTGCGGCCAAAGAGGGATTGTCGGCGCAAGAGGTCGAGACGCTGCTGAACAAACAATCCGGCCTGATCGGGATTTCAGGATTAACCAACGATATGCGCGAGCTGCTGGCCGAAGCGCGCGAACACGACGACCGCCGCGCTCGTCTCGCCGTAGAGATTTTCTGTTACCGTGTGAGGAAATACATCGGAGCATATTTAGCTGCCATGAACGGCGCGGACGCCATCATTTTTACTGGCGGCATCGGGGAAAACTCTGTGGAGGTGCGCGCGCTCATCTGCGACGGTCTTCAGTGGTTAGGGCTTGAGCTTGACGAGGAGCGCAACGCCGCGCAACGGGAAGGGCGCGAAGGCATCATCAGCCACGACAATTCAAGGCTCGCGGCTTACGTTATTCCGACAGACGAAGAATTGCTCATCGCGCGCGACACTGTCCGGTGCGTGCGCGGCGTGCCGCAGAGATTCTGAAGAACAGTGGTCAGTAGTCACTGGTCAGCGGTCAGTAAAGACCAGTTTCCATGACCAAGGCTGAGCATTTGCTTTTAACTGAACTGACCACTGACCACTGACCACTGACCACTAGCTATTGCATGATGCGGTAATCGCTTCGTCGAAAATCTCCAGCGCAACGTCAATGTTTTCGCGCGTGATGATGAGGGGCGGCGACCAACGGATTGTGTTGAAGCCTGCGCCGAGAATAATGAGGCCGCGCTCGAAGCAGGCGTACTCGATGCGTTCGCGCAACTCGGGTGCGGGTTTCATTGAAGCGCGGTCTTCGACAAACTCGACGCCGACCATCAGCCCAAGCCCGCGCACATCGCCGATGCAATGGTGTTTCTGCATCAGCTTACGCAATCCCTCTTGCAGATATACTCCGACCTCTGCGCTGTTTTTGACGAGTTCACGTTCAAGCAACTCAATGGTCTTCAAAGCGGAAGCGATGCAGACGGGGTTGCCGCCGAAGGTTGAAGCGTGCGCGCCCGGTTTCCAGTCCATCAGATCGGCGCGGGCGACGCACGCACCGATAGGTAGCCCGGAGCCGATGCCTTTGGCGATGCAGACAATGTCGGCCTTGAGATCATGATGGTCACTGGCAAACATCTTGCCCGTGCGTCCCATCCCCGATTGCACTTCGTCAACGATCAGCATGATTCCATGCTCATCGCAGATGCGGCGAAGGCCTTGCAGGAATTCCTTCGGCGCAGGAACATAACCGCCTTCGCCCTGCACAACCTCAACGACGATTGCGGCGCATTCCTCCGGCGGCACAGTCGTCAGGAATAAACGCTTCTCGATCCAGTCGAGACACGCGCGGCTGACTGTCTCCGCATCGGAGCGCTCACCTGTGAACGGATGACGGAAGACGTTCGGGTAAGGAACGTGCGTCACATCGAGAGCCTGACGGCGAAAGCCTTTGCGCTGGGCTATCTTCGATGAAGTTAAAGAGAGCGAGCCAAGCGTGCGTCCGTGAAAGCTGTTGAAGAAGGCTATGAACTTCTCGCGCCCCGTGGCGTGCATTGCGAGTTTCAGCGCAGTCTCGACTGCTTCCGTGCCGCTGTTGGCGAAGTGCGTGCGCGTCGGGCCTTCGATGGGCACGATCTCGTCGAGTTTTCTGGCAAGCGTGGGCATGTGTTTGTAATAATAATCCGTGCCGCACATGTGAATCAGTTGCGCTGCCTGATCTTGAATGGCGCGGACGACTTCCGGGTGACAGTGGCCGGTCGAGCAGACGGCGACCCCGGCGTTGCAATCCAGAAAGATGTTGCCGTCAACGTCCGTGACCCACATGCCTTCGGCGCGCTCGGCGACGAGCTTGAATGACGGGCGCGGATACGATGGTGTGACAAACTGGTGATCTGCCGCGATGATCTCCTGACCCTTGGGGCCGGGCAGTGCAGTTTTGATTTCAGGTCTCTTCGGCGGTGCAAGCGTAGACATACACTCTTCTCCTTATAAAGAAAGCGAGGGTGATTTGTTTAGAAAAAATTTGCGAAAACTGGAAAGAGTGCGAGAGGGCTAGTCCGCGAAGAGATCAGCGCGGTTGTCGAGCGGGCGAAAATGTGTGTCACGAAGGTAAAACATAAAAAGCAGATACCGGATATCAGATGTTAAATGTCAGCGTGGTTATTGCCAGCACCTGACATCTAACATCTGATATCTTCCATTGTCAACGTCTTTTCCAGCGCACGCCATCTTTTGTATCTTCGAGCGTGATGCCGCGCGCAGCCAGTTGGTCGCGAATTTCGTCGGCGCGGGCAAAGTCGCGGCGGTGGCGAGCCTGCTGTCGTTCGTCAATCATGGCTTGAATATCATCGTCGAGCATCTGGGGCTGTTCATCATCAAAGATATTCAGGACGGAGTTCATGCGGTCGAGCAGGGCGAGCAGTTCATGCTTGTTATCTATACGCAGCGCATGTTCGTCAATCGCCGTGTTCACCTCGCGTGCCAGATTGTGAAGTGCCGCGAGCGCAACGGAAGTGTTGAGGTCGTCGTCAAACCCGGCCTCGAAATCTTTGATGGCGCGAGCGGCTGCTTCCTGTAGATTCGGATTTGCACCCGACTCGACCCGCGCTTCTTTGAGACGCAAGCGAAAATCGCGCAAGCCCATGACCGTCTTCTCCGCACCGCGCAGGGCTTCGAAGGTAAAGTTAAGCTGTTTGCGGCAGGGCACGCTCATCAGGAAGTAGCGGACGGCGACGGGCGCGAAACCCCGCGCAGCAACGTCACGGAAGGTGTAAAAGTTGCCTTTAGACTTCGACATGGATTCGCCTTCGACTTTCAGGTGCTCGAAGTGAATCCAGTATTTCGCGAAAGGCTTGCCCGTCGCACCTTCGCTTTGCGCTATCTCGTTCTCATGGTGCGGGAAGACGAGATCAATCCCGCCAGCGTGAATGTCAAACGTCTCGCCTAAGTATTTCATGGACATGGCAGAGCATTCGATATGCCAGCCGGGACGCCC
>JACCVS010000002.1 GCA_013698055.1 Acidobacteriota bacterium | reverse complement strand
GGCAACCTGAACCAAATCACCTATAGTGCGTTATCCCCCTTGAATGAGACTGCAACCCTTGCTTATGAGGAGTGAGAGATGAGTACACCAACGAGACCTAAAGTAAACCCGCTCAGCCGCCGCCCGCGCCAGCAGCGGCTGGTGATGGCGGTTCGTGGCGGAGCCGGAGCAGGCAAAAGCCATTTCATTCGCAGCATGGCCGAAGCCGGGATAGGACGCCTGTGCATCTTTGATATCGAGCGCAAAGCACGCCTCTTAAAGGGTGTCGGCAAAGATTTCGACGCACTTGAGATCGAGCACGCCGACGAGCTGCCGGAGTTTATTGACTGGGCATTGTCGGGCGACGGGCGCGAGCAAAATTATGACTGCTTCGCTCTGGATTCATGGGCCGGCTATTTCAGCGCCAAGCACAGCGAAATGGTGGCGGCGGTGCGCGAACGCACGGGCGATTCGCTGGCTCAACCTTCGGCTGAAGAATTGGCCGCAGACCAGATGATTCTTCAGGGAGTCCTGCGAAGACTCTGCATGGAGAGCGGCAAGTCCGTCGTCATCGTTGATCAAATCCCGGCCAAAGGAAAGGAAGCCAAAGAGGACAACGAGATCGGTCGCGTTTTGCCGATGACGGCGAGTGGCCTTGAATATTTCGTCGACGTGATGGTCGAAGTTTCGATGCAGGAGCGCGACGGCGAAGTGACGCGCGTCTTTCAGGTAGTCAAAAGCAACAGCCCCGCTTTCGAAGTCGGCTTTGAAATGACGGGCAACGTCACCTTCAAAGATTTTCTGGATCACATGAAGCGCGAGCACGGCACGGATTTGCCAATGGAAGCACCGAGGCCTTTGACCGTGCCGGAAGTCCTCGAAGAGAAGCCCCAGCCCATCAGCATTGCTCCGACGACGATGACTGTTCAGGAGCTGATCGCCAAAGCCGAAAAGCTCGGCTTCAAGCAGGCCGACATCGTGACGGGCGCAAAGGTCTATCACAGCCAGCCGAACATTTATCGCCTGACACCGGAGCAGATCGCAGACCTCGACCGCCGCATCACCGCGCGCGTCGAAAAGATGAATACCGCGAAGGTCGAATCGAACGAGCCTTTGAAGAAGGAAGCCGCCGCTGGCGAGAGCGGGACGAAGACGCAAGCGACTCGCAATCTCAGAAGAGCGTGATGTAAGGCAAAATCAAAAAGCAGAAAGGATGATGAAGAGCGCGCTTTTCATCATCCTTTCTGCTTTTTGATTTCACCCTTTTTATTTACTTAACCTTGCCTTCGGCATCCAGAATAACAATGTCGCCGAGTTTCAACTCACGCACACCGGCTTCGATCTTCGAGCGGTCGCCGACCAGGAGCATCATCGTTGAGCCGGGCACTGCGTATTTCTTCGCCGCAGCGTTGACCGAGGCGAGCGTGGAGCGTTCAAGCCCTGTGGTCTCGTCCTGTAATGCGGACATGGGGAGACCATACGTCCACAAAGTTGCGACCTGATCAACGAGGCGTCCCAGCGATTCAAACTGCTGCGCGTAGCCGCGTATCCGGTTGGCTTTCGCGTTCATTAGTTCCTTCTCCGTGATTGGCTTCTCCCCGGCGAAGAACTTCAACTCCTTGACGAACTCCGTCACAGATTCTTTCGTCTTGTTCGTCTGGACACCTCCGCTTGACTGCCACATCCCATACTCCGAAAGGAACGTCGGAAAAGAGAAGACGCCGTAAGAGTAACCTTTGTCTTCCCTCAGATTGAGGTTGAGGCGCGTACCGAAGCCGCCGCCCCAGACCGCATCCGCGAGACTGATGGCGTAGTAATCATCTGTCTTACGTCGCGCGCCGGGCAGGATTTGCATCACGACGGTTTGAGCCGCGTCCTGGCGGTCAACGAGATAGACCTTGCCGGGGCCGACGGGTTTAGGCTGAGGAATCGTGACTGTCGGAGCCGCGCCGCCAGACCAGCTACCGAAGTTCTGCTGGGCAAGCGCTTTCGCTTCATCCAGAGTGATGTCTCCGGCAAAGATGAGGGCGGAGCTTCCCGGCTTCCAGTTGGTTTCATGAAAGCGCGTGAAGTCTTCGCGGGTCATTTTCTGAACAGTCGAGGGCAGTCCCCCACCCGGTCGTCCGTAAGGATGATCTGCTCCGAAGGCGAGCATCAGCCCGACGCGTTGAGCGATGGCGTTCGGGTCTTCCGCGTCCTGCGCGAGCGCGTCCAGACGCTTCTTCTTCTCGCGATCAACTTCGTCTGCGGGAAACACCGGATTGCGGACAACATCCGAGAAGATTGTGAGCGCGGGCGTCAAATTTCTCTTCAAGACTTCCATCGAGACTGAGGAAGATTCGCTGTCGGCTCCGCCGAAGATTCCTGTGCCCAGATCGCCAAGCTGGTCTTCAATCAATAAAGCGTTTCGCGTCCTGGTTCCGCGCTTCATCGTCTCAACCGCTAAATCAGCTAACCCCTCTTTCCCCGTCGGGTTATGGACGCTACCCGCTTTGGTCTCCAATCTAACGGCGACTTTCGGCAAATCCGGTCGCTCGATGACGAAAACGTCCATGCCGTTTTCAAGCCTCGCGGTCTTGACGGGTGGAACCATGAAGGCGCGATCACCACCGAGCGGCGGCTGCTTGGCGCGATCAATCGCGATCTGCGATTCGCGTCCAGAAGTTTCAGGGCGGAAGCGGACAAGGAGACGATTGCGAGTGTTCAGCCACCTGGAGACCGTGTCGCGCACGCTCTCGATTGTGGCGTTTCGATAGCGAGAGAAATCAGCGTCGAACTTGTTCGGGTCGCCGAGGAAAGTATTGTACTGGTTGAGACGATCTGCTTTGCCGCCGAAGCCGCCGATGCGTTCAAGCCCGGTCACGAATCCGAACTCCCACTTCGTTTTGGCTCGCGCCAATTCCGCCGCTGTCGGCCCTGTCTGCGCGAGGCGCGCTATCTCGTCCGTCACAATCTGCTCAATCTGCTGCAAGGATGCGCCGGGACGCGCCGTCACCCAGAGGACGAAAGCGCCCGTCAGTTGCCGTCCCCACTGGAACGAGACGACATCGGAGGCAAGCTGTTTGTCATAGACCAGAACTTTATTGAGGCGCGCAGACAAGCCATCGCCGAGGATGGTTGCGACCAGATCAAGCTCTGCGTCGCCAGCATCGAAGTAAGCGGGCGTGTGCCATGCAAAATAGGTACGCTCCTGCGGCACGCGGTCGCTGACTTCGACAATCTTTTCTCCGTCGAGCTTGGGCACTCCTTTGACGGGACGATCCAGCGCAGGCCCAGCCGGGATGGTGCCGAAGTATTTTTCGATGAGACGCTTGGCCTCAGCCGGGTCGAAGTCTCCGGCGATGGCGAGCGTCATGTTGTTCGGCGTGTAATATGTCTTGAAGAATTCTTTAACATCATCAACAGACGCGGCGGTCAAATCTTCGTGGCTGCCGATGACATCATTAGCATAAGGATGCCGGGATGAGTAAAGGTTCTCCTGAAGCAATTTTACCCACCGCCCGTAGGGTTGATTTTCTAATCCCTGCCGGCGCTCGTTCTTGACCACGTCGCGCTGGTTATTCAGCTTTTCTATCGTCAGCGCATCCGGCAGCGTTAACAGGCGGTCGGATTCGAGCCAGAGAAGATTTTCCAGATTGCCCGAAGGAACGGTCGCAAAATAGTTGGTGCGATCCCAGCTCGTCGTGCCGTTGACGCCCCCTTCAAACAGATTCGCCCCTGCTGCTTCGACGTATGAGAAATACTCGCCGCTGGCATTCTTCGAGCCTTGAAACATCATGTGCTCGAAGAGGTGCGCGAAGCCGCTTCTTCCGGCACGCTCGTTTTTCGAGCCGACGTGAAACCACTGGTTGACGTGAACCACTGGCAGCTTGCGATCAACGTGCAGGATGACCTGAAGCCCGTTGGGCAGTGTGTATTTCTCGAAAGTGATTTTGGGGACCGTGCCCGCGGCGTCCGCGCTTTTACCAGTTTGATTGATTGGCGGAGATGTTGGCGGTGGAGTATTAGCCTTGCGGGTCTGCGCGGCCACGGTCAAAACCTGAGAGAAGAGCAGGAGCAGCGCGAGCATCAGAGAGACACGTCTATCTTTGATCATTATAACGAGGGAACTCCTTTCAAGAGCAGAGAGCAAGATTCGGCAAGGCGAGCATTATAGTTCAAATTTGCGGGAATACCACAGGGAAGAACCGAAGGCAGAAGTAGGAGGGCAGTAGGCAGAATACGGTTTGAGTTTTGCTTTCCGTCCCTTGCTTACTGCCTTCTGCTTTGTCGCCTTTTTTCCTGTTGACTCTCTATCGGAAGCAGTTTAGAAACGTACTTCGTTGCCCTGACCTTGAGTTATTGATTTCAATTCTTTGGTATGTCACAAACAATCCGAGACGATAGAGGGATTATTCAAGCCTTAGTCGGTGATGGACGCCCGTTCTTAATCTTCACCGGTCTTTGTCTTGTGCTTTCGGGAGCGTTCGCGCTCTTTATCTCGGCGACCGGACATTTCCTTCCACATGACGTTCAGTTCTTAGGCATCACAGCCGAAGAGCTTTGCGCCATCAATCAATGCCGGATCGTACATTTCATGTTCCACGACCGGGTTTCATTCGGCGGCGCGTTGATTGCCACGGGGTCGCTCTATATGTGGCTGGCCGAGTTTCCACTGCGTCGCGGTAAAGCATGGGCATGGTGGCTCCTGTTGGTGACGGGCATCCTCGGCTTCGGCAGTTTTCTGGCTTACTTGAGTTATGGTTATCTGGATACCTGGCACGGCGTGGCAACGTTTTTCCTTCTTCCCCTCTTTCTGATCGGCTTGATGCGCTCGTATATCGAACTTCCGAAGCCTGCTCCCATCAGGGCGCTCCTGAGACCGTCCGTTTCGTTTTCGTTGAAAACGTCTTTCGGGATAGGGCGCGCTTGTTTACTTGCAACAGCCGTCGGCATGGTGCTTGGCGGCCTGACGATCATGATCGTCGGGATGACGAGTGTTTTCGTGCCGCAGGATTTAACGTTCATGGGTCTCGCCGCTTCCGATTTGCATTCGATCAATCCGCGCCTCGTCCCGTTGATAGCCCACGACCGCGCAGGCTTTGGAGGCGGGATTGCATCGTGCGGCCTCACGGTCTTCTTCTGCGTCTGGTGTGGTAAGCCCTCTAAGAGTCTCTGGCAGGTTCTCTGCGTGGCGGGGCTTGTCGGCTTTGCGACCGCCATCGGTATTCATCCCGTAGTTGGCTATCTGAGCTTCAGTCATTTAGCCCCGGCGATTATGGGAGCGCTTGTCTTTCTAGTGGGGCTGCTCTTATGCTTCAAGCCAATGCACGCAAATCAACAATGAACCGCTGCGAGGGAAAAGAGTAAAGATGATTATCAACAAACCGCTTATCAAGCTTTGTTCGCTGGCACTGCTTTTCAGTTTTACGCTGACATTACCAGCCGGGGCAATTGATAACAAACCTTTGCTCGGCTTCACACGCGACGGCGCAATTCGGCAGCGCGAAATGGAAACGCGCTTCGATTCCCTGTTGAAGAAAGAGAATCTGCGCGAGTGGATGAAGCGTCTGGCGGCGAGGCCGCATCACCTCGGCTCGGCCTACGGCAAGGAGAACGCCGAGTTCATCGCCTCGCAGTTTCGCTCGTGGGGCTACGAGACCGAAATCGAGCAGTTCGACGTTCTCTTTCCCACACCTAAAACGCGCCTGCTTGAGATGACCGCCCCGGAGAAATTCACAGCCCGTCTCGCCGAGCCTGCACTTAAAGAAGATTCGACCTCGAATCAAGCGAGCGAGCAGCTTCCCATCTACAACGCTTATTCGATTGACGGCGATGTGACGGCGCAACTCGTCTACGTCAACTACGGCGTGCCGAAGGATTACGACGCGCTGGCCGAGCGAGGCATTGATGTCAAAGGCAAGATCGTCATCGCGCGTTACGGCGGCTCGTGGCGCGGCATCAAGCCGAAGGTCGCAGCCGAGCATGGAGCTGTGGGCTGTCTCATCTATTCCGACCCGCGCGACGATGGTTACTTTCAGGGCGACGTTTATCCGAAAGGAGCATGGCGCAACGAGAATGGCGCGCAGCGCGGCTCCGTCGCAGACATGCCTCTCTTTCCGGGCGATCCATTAACGCCCGGCATCGGCGCAACCAAAGATGCGAAGCGGTTGGCATTGAAGGATGCGCCGACGTTGACGAAGATTCCCGTTATGCCGATCTCTTACGCGGACGCGCTGCCGCTCTTGCGCTCGCTCGCCGGGCCGATGGCTCCCGAAGATTGGCGCGGCGCGCTCCCAATTTCATATCACCTCGGGCCGGGGCCTGCCATCGTTCATCTCAAGCTCGAATTCGATTGGAAAACCGTTCCCTGCTACAACGTGATTGCGAAGATTCGCGGCAGCGAACGGCCAGACGAATGGATTATCAGGGGCAACCATCACGACGCCTGGGTTAACGGCGCTGACGATCCCATCAGCGGTCTGGTGGCCGAGATGGAAGAGGCACGCGCAATTGGCGAACTGATGAAGAGTGGCTGGAAGCCGAAGCGCACGATTGTCTACGCGGCGTGGGATGGCGAAGAACCCGGATTGCTCGGCTCGACTGAATGGGTCGAGGCGCACGCCGACCTTTTGAAAAGAAACGCCGCCGTCTACATCAACTCCGATACCAACGGGCGCGGCTTTCTCGGGGTCGGCGGCTCACACACGCTCGAAAAGTTTATCAACGAGGTCGGGCGCGATGTCACAGACCCGCAAACGAAAGTCTCTGTGCTGGAGCGCATCCGTGCGCTTAGAATTGTGAGAGGAAGCACTGATGATAAGCGCGAGGCGCGTGAGCGTGCGGACTTGCGCATCAGCGCGCTCGGCTCAGGCTCCGACTACTCGCCGTTCATCCAACACCTCGGCATCGCCTCGCTCAACATCGGTTACGGCGGCGAGGACGGCGGTGGCTCTTACCATTCGGTTTACGATTCCTTCGATCATTACACACGGTTCGGCGATCCGAATTTCGACTATGGAATCGCGCTCGCGCAGACTGGCGGTCGCATCGTCCTCAGACTGGCGAACGCGGATGTGCTGCCGCTCGTCTTCGGCAACTTCGCCGACGCAGTCGAAAGGTACGTCCGCGAAGTGGCAAAGCTAACGGACGACATGCGCGAGGAGACGCGCCAGAAGAATCGTCAGATCAATGAGCGTAGCTTGTGGATCATCGCCGACCCGACCGAGGTTTACGTCGCGCCGAAAGCTGAAGCGCCCGTCCCTCATCTTAATTTCGCGCCGCTGCAAAACTCTCTCGCCCGCTTGCAAGAAAGTGCGCGTTCCTTTGACGGAGTAATGAACGAGGCAGCAGCGTCCGGGCGCGCTCTGCCACTTGAAGCGCAGAAATCTCTGGACGGAATTCTCATTCAGACCGAGCGCGCCATGACCAGAGAGCAGGGCTTGCCGCGCCGCTCATGGTACAAACACCAGATTTACGCGCCGGGCTTTTATACGGGCTACGGCGTCAAGACGCTGCCGGGCGTGAGAGAAGCCATCGAGCAACGAAACTGGAAAGAAGCGAGCGAGCAGGTCAACATCATCGCCGAGACGATAGACCGCCTGACAGCCGAGATTGACCGGGCGACGAAAATTGCCAGACAAAGCCCACGCAACTAATCTCTTGACGAGAGCCGGGCGTAATGAAACTTATCGGGAGAAAAAGTCACGATGAAGAAATGGATTAAGATTTGTTCGCTGGCGCTGATTCTCGGTTTCGCGTTGCCGATGAGCGCCAATTCTCAAACCAGTAAAGGTGAAATGGTAACTCCTGAAAAGTCCCTCGCGGCCAAAATTCGCCGCTTTGCGCCGACCGTCATCACCGCCGACACTTTACGTCTCTCTGCGGGAGACCGACGCGCCTTGATGAAGATTATCGAGGCAGCGCGCTTGCTTGACCCGCTTTTCCTGCGACAGGTCTGGAGCGGCAACGAAGCCCTGCTGAAAAAGCTGGAAAGAGACAAAAGCGTGCAGGGACGTGAGCGCCTGCACTACTTCCGAATCAACAACGGCCCCTGGTCGCGGCTTGATGGGGACGAGCCTTTCATCGAAGGCGTGCTCAAAGAGAAGCCGCCGCAGGCAAATTATTACCCGGATGACATGACGAAGGAAGAGTTCAACACGTGGTCGCAAGGCTTGCCGCTCGAAGCGCGCGAACGTGCCCAAGGTTTCTTCTACACGATTCGCCGTGACACAACGGGTAAGCTCAAAGTTGTGCCGTACAGTCAGGAGTACAAGGAGTTTCTCGTTCCGGCGGCGAAGTTGTTGCGCGAGGCAGCAGCTTTGACGACAAACGAAACGCTCAAGAATTTCCTCACGAAGCGTGCCGATGCCTTTGCGTCAAATGATTACTACGCGAGCGACGTGGCGTGGATGGAATTAGATTCACCGATTGATGTGACCATCGGGCCATACGAAACATACGAGGACGAGCTTTTCAGCTACAAGGCAGCGTTCGAAGCCTACGTTACGCTGCGCGACGAAGCGGAGTCGGCGAAACTGGCGAAGTTCAGCCAGTACCTGCAAGACCT
>JACCVS010000013.1 GCA_013698055.1 Acidobacteriota bacterium | reverse complement strand
TTTCGCATAGATGCGCGCGTGCGCCTGGCGGTTGATCTCATGCGCGACGAAGAGATATTGATGCACAACCGCGCGCTCAACGATGTCGTCATCAACAAGTCTGCGCTGGCGCGTATCATCGAGATTGAAGCGCGAATGGACGGACAACTCATCAGCGGATTCCGCGCCGACGGCCTGATTATCGCTACGCCGACAGGCTCGACCGCCTACAATCTATCGGCGGGCGGCCCCGTCATTTATCCTTCGATGAACGCACTGGTGATTACGCCGATCTGTCCTTTCACACTCTCTGCTCGCCCGATTGTCGTTCCCGACGATGCCTTGATTGAGTTGCGCCTGAGAACCCCGAAAGAGGAAGTGGTCTTAACGCTGGACGGGCAAGTCGGCGTGCCCATTGAACCCGAGCATCGCGTGTTGATTAGAAAGAGCCGCACGACCTTCAAGATTGTGCAGCCCACGAACAGAAATTATTTCGAGGTGCTGCGCGAAAAATTACGGTGGGGAAAGTAAAACAGTGACGAGTGACAAGTGACGAGTGACAAGCAAGAACTTGCCTTTAACTCGTCACTCGTCACTTGTCACTCGTCACTGAGGTAGCATAGATGGCTGATAAACATGATGAGAAGCGTGGGGAGAAGCCGGAGATAGAGCGAGACGCTTTTGAGCGAGAGGTCACGACAGACCTTGATGAAGAGACACCGGATCGCCCGAAAGGGATGGCCCTGCATACGCGCATTCTGATCGGCCTGGCGATTGGAGTCGTGGCGGGAATAACAGTCAACGCGCTGTTCGGCGGCGAGCACCCGCGCGTGACGTGGATCGTCACCAACATCACCGAGCCGGTAGGACAATTGTTCCTGCGGTTGCTCTTGATGATCGTCGTGCCGCTCGTCTTCTCCTCGCTGGTCGTCGGCGTCGCCGGAATCGGCGACATTCGTAAGCTGGGTCGCATCGGCCTTAAATCCTTCGCTTATTGTCTGATTATCTCTGCCATCTCAGTCGTGATCGGCCTGACGCTCGCCAACACCATCCGCCCCGGCGAGCGCATTGACCCGGACACGAAAGCCAAACTGGAACAGCGCTTCGGCGGCGATGCTCAGAAGCGCGTCGAAGACCAGAAGAAGCTGAGCGAAGGTAATAAAGACTCCGCGCTGTTGCAGGTGGTGAAGACCCTCGTGCCGTCGAACCCGGTGGCCGCAGTAGCAAGTGAGACGCCGAACATGCTTCACCTGATGTTCTTCGCGTTGATTATCGGCGTCGCCGTCACGCTCATTCCTTTCGAGACGAGCGCGCCGTTTTTGAAAGGCTTGCAGGCTCTTTATGAAATCACGGCGAAGATCATCGAGATGATCATGAAGTTTGCGCCCTACGCGGTCGCGTGCCTGCTCTTCAATAACACGGCGCGCTTCGGCCTTGATCTTCTTCAGGCACTAGGATGGTTCATCGTCACAGTTATCCTCGGACTCTCGCTTCACATGTTCGTCGTCTATTCGCTCTCGGTCTATTTTTTGTCGCGCATCAACCCGCTTGAATTCTTTCGCCGCATCAAGACCGTAATACTCACTGCGTTCTCGACCTCTTCATCCAACGCCACGCTTCCGACTGCGCTACGTGTCTCGGAAGAAAACCTGGGCGTGCCGCAGCACATCAACAGCTTCGTGCTAACGGTCGGAGCAACGGCCAACCAGAACGGAACGGCGCTCTATGAAGGCGTGACCGTCCTCTTCCTCGCGCAGCTTGCCGGAGTTGATCTCTCGCTGGGTCAGCAGTTGATGGTCGTTTATTTAGCGATTCTCGGCGGCATCGGGACAGCGGGCGTGCCGTCGGGTTCGATTCCTTTCATCATCGGCGTGCTGGCGACCATCAACGTCAATCCCGCACTGATCGCCATCATCCTCGGCGTGGATCGAATCCTCGATATGTGCCGCACCACACTGAACGTCGCGGGCGACATCACGGCGGCGACGTATGTGGCACGAAGCGAAGGCTACCAACTTCTGACGCATCACACGCCCGCAATCGTTCACGCGGGCGAGGCACATCCGGTTAAGAAGTAAAGGGGTTGAAAGCCCCTTTCTATTCTAGGATCGGCGGCGATGAGCAGCAACGTGAGAAACTCATCTGTAGCTTCCTCATCGCGAAAGCGAAAAAGCGGCCAGCGTTGTATAGAGCGCGCAGTTGGACGACGGCAAGGTTTGTCATTTCCGATTCTCCTTGCGGTTAGGCACTACCATTAGTATGCCACGCTCGGTTGAGTACGAAATCTGATTAGATGCACATGTAAATTGGCTTGCTTCGCTCTGGGAGGCGAGGTTGACAGGTGAGCCGCCCTTCGACCTCTAAAACGGCGTAGCGACTCCCATGCTGCTGTCTTAGGTGACCACCTCGGCGGCTTATTTTCTCATGAGGGAATCACACTTAGCGATCTCGCGAGCCACCATCTCGAGTTTGCCTGTATCTCCGCTGCTCAAGATGCCGCGATTGAGCATGTCCTGTAAAATATCTAAACTCCGACGGTACATGTCACATGCCGCGCGCCACTGATCTTGCCTTTCGTCTGCCGGTGTCCTGTTGTCCGACGCGGCGGTTGAGTATGCCTCACCGAGATCGGCATAAGATTCGGCGAAGAAAGCGCGGATGACAGCGTTCGTCGGCTCAACCTCGGTCTTCTCCATCATGTTGATCGTCTTATCGCACTGCGTAAGCGAGGCGGCGCGATCCCCCGACTTCCCCAGCATCTTGCTGATCTTGACGTTGGCCTCAATCAGCGAAGCTCGCTTCCAGAGGTTCGCCGGGTCAGCACGCACATCCTACGCCCGAAGGGAAATAAATTTTCGATAGCCCATCAGGGCACTCGGGAAGTCGCCGAGCCGGGCCAGCATATCGCTCACCCGGATGAGTGCGTAAGCGATATCTCCGCGATACTGCTCGTTCTTCGGATCGGCGGCGGAAAGTTCCTCCGCGATGGCAAGGTCCTTACGGTAGCTCTCCAAAGCATCGGGTATCCGATTCATCTTCGGCAGAATTTCACCGTCGTTGTAGAGGCTGACGACGAGTTTGCGGCGGTAATCGGCATTCAGGGGAAACTCGGCTGACAGAGCGGCTCGGATGGCGAGTCAAGTTGTTAATAAAGCTCTCGCGACTCTGAGCAACGGTCCTGGTAGCAGCATTAATCAACTGCGAGCGCGCCAGGGTACGCGCAATAGTTGGGTAAAGGCGCTCTTTACGCCGCGCTGATTTGGAGAGTAAAGTTAGGAAATATGGTGTCCGCTTCCGAGTTCCCATGAACATGCTATTGGTTTGTATGAGGAAGTAAAGCACTTCACTTATTCAAAGAACCTTCCGACAGCTATTGTTAGAGAGATGAGGATCGTTGAAATGATTAATCAAAAATCTTTAATCTTGATTTCACGTCTCCGGCAGCGATCTTCTACATGCCGTTACACGCTCTGGTTTTGTTGCTTCTTGTTGTTGTGGTTCGGGTCAACGGTAAGAGCAAACACTCTCTTACAGTCCAGGCGAATCAGTAGCGTCTTGTTCAGCCAAGCTCAGGAGGTCCCAGATGTGTTAACGCTTGTACTGGGCAACCCGGTCAAACGAGAGTTGGCTGGAGGTCAGTCTCATTCCTACAAGTTGACACTCAACTCTAATCAGTACGCGCATATTGTGGTGGAGCAAAAAGGGATCAACGTGGAGGTGACGCTTTTCAATCCGGATGGAAAGCCAGTGATGA
>JACCVS010000012.1 GCA_013698055.1 Acidobacteriota bacterium | reverse complement strand
AGGTAGAACGAGCCCCCCGCTACCGCAGGCGGTACTGACCTGAGCCGCACTCAATTGCGAACATCATTTACCAACTAAGGACATGGAATAATCAACTTGAAACTCACCGGCTTAACCTCCGAACAGGTCACGGAACGCGTCGCGAAGGGCTTACTCAACGTCACCTCTAAAACCCGCACGAAGCGGACGCAGCAGATTGTCTTTGAAAATCTCTTCTCGATCTTTAACCTCGTTGTCCTGATTGTCATCGGCTTTCTCCTCTTCTTCTATTTCAGAACACGCAACAGCACGCTCATTCTCGATTCCGTTGGTGTCCTCGTGGTCGCGCTCATCAATACGACTCTGGCCATCACGCAGGAGATCAAAGCCAAGCGTGCGCTCGACAAGGTCAGTCTTCTGCTGGAAAGAAAAGTAACTGTCATCCGTGATGGCAAAGAAGTCTCGATTGACCAGAAAGAGATCGTCGTTGACGATCTGATCCTGCTCAAGCGCGGCGATCAGATTGTGGTTGACGGGCGGGTCGAGACTTCAAATCACCTTGAGATTGACGAATCGCTGCTCACGGGCGAGTCCGTTCCGCTGTTTAAGAGCGCGAGCGATGAAGTGCTCTCAGGAAGTTTCTGTGTTTCCGGCAACGGCGCTTACGTGGCTGAAAAGGTCGGGGATGATTGTTATGCGAACAAAGTCACGGACATTGCCAAAAAACTCAAGCACAATTTGACGCCGCTGCAAAAGAAGCTCGACCACATTGTCGAGACGCTGCTCGTGGTCTCGGCCTCACTGGTATTGCTCGAACTCATCTTCGACCCTCATGCCAACATGGACGACATGGATTTCATTCGTCGTCTCTCAACCATCGTCATCTCCCTTATCCCACAGGGGCTTGTTTTGATGGCTTCGATTACTTTCGCGCTCGGCGTCTATCGCATCAGCCGCATCGGGGCTATCGTCGAAAAGCTGAACGCGATTGAGTCGTTTTCAAACGTGCAGATCGTCTGCATGGATAAGACAGGCACGCTGACTCAGAATAAGCTCGCGGTCAACCAGATCACGCTCCTCGACGACCGCTGCGACCGCGCGCAGGCTGAAACGTTGCTCGGCACTTATGGCAAGTTATCCTCCGACAAGAACGCAACGCTCTCGACGCTCGCGCCTTTCCCGGCGGACGAGAATGTCAAACTGCTCGACGAGATTCCTTTCAGCTCCGAAAAGAAGATGAGTTTGATTGAAACGCGCATGGACGAACGCGAAAGCAGCTTCGTCTTCGGCGCGTTTGATCTTCTTCTGGCGAGGCTTTCGCCTGAGTCGAGGGAGAAAGCCCAAACATTGTATGAAGAGAAGAGGCTCAGCGTTTATCGCAACGTTCTTTTCGGGCGGCTGGCTTCCGGCGTTTCTTTGAATGACGCGCGGGAAGATTCAGGCGGGCTTGTGATTGAGCCAATCTGCATCGTCTCAATCACGGATCAGATCAGAGACGACGTGATGGAAGCGATTCGCCTCTTCCAGTCGCATGACATCAGCCTCAAGATTTTGTCCGGCGATGCGCCCGAAGCGATTCAGGCAGTTGTGCGCGAAATCGGCTGGGAGATCGAAGACGACAAGCTCATCGCGGGGCAGGCGCTCGACGACATTCCCGACGAGGAATTCCTGAAAGTTATCACTGAGAAAGTGATTTTCGCTCGCCTCAGACCCGACCACAAGCTGAGAATCATCGAGGCGTTTAAGAAAGAGAAGATTTACACGACGATGATCGGCGACGGCGTCAACGATTTGCCCGCCATCAAGGCCGCCGACATGGGAATCGCGATGGAGGAAGGCAGCAAGATTACGAAAGAGGTCGCGGACATCGTTCTCCTGAAAAACAGGTTCGCCCTTCTGCCCAGCATCTTTGACGAAGGCAACAAGATCGTCAACACGGTCAGCTCGGTTGCGAAGCTATTTTTGACGAAAAATTTCCTGGTCATCTTCCTTGCCCTGCTCCACATCTTTTTCCTTTTCGATTTCCCCTTAACGCCGCGCCGCGTCTCTCTCATCAATATCTTTACGATTGCGCTGCCATCTTTCTTCATCGCCTTACGTAACAACAACGTCGGCAAGACGCTGAACTTCAGCAAAGACCTCTACTCGTTCGTGATCGTTTCGGCGCTCTTCATGCTCGGAGCCGGTTACATCGGAGAGTACGTCACGGCACGCTTCTACGGAATCAACGAAACTGACCGTCAGATGGTGTGGCTCAGCATTATCATCATCACCTCAATCGCCAACTTCTTCGCCGTCGCGCTGCACAAGGGAGAAACCAACGTTCGCATTTACCTGCTCTACGGCGTCGGCATCCTGGCCATCTACACGTTCCTCGCCACCAGCCAGATAAATTTCTTTCTCCTGAACTGGCTGAAGATTTTTTACGAGATCAATTACCTTGATTCTCGCTACTGGGCTGTGGTCGCCATGATCGGTTTGACGAGCGCCACTTTGCTCTTCCTTGCTCAGAAGTTGAGAGAGAAGATCATCGAGCCGTGAAAAGCAGGAGTCAGAATAAAAACTAAAGCGGTTCTCCGCCTTGTCGTTCTGTGTCCTGAGTCCTGAATTCTGTTTTCTGCTCTTTCCTATCCTGATAAAATGAAACTCGCTATAATGTCGCGCGTGTTTCCCCTTGCCTACGTTTAGTCTTAGCCCTGAATCTCAAGGAGACTCCTCATGCGTTTTCTCGCCCGCCCCGCATTTTTCATAGCCTTGATGGTAGGAGCAATGCTCTCCGCTGCCGTAGCGCAAACCGCTCCAAAA
This sequence comes from Acidobacteriota bacterium, assembly GCA_013698055.1. Taxonomy (GTDB): domain Bacteria; phylum Acidobacteriota; class Blastocatellia; order Pyrinomonadales; family Pyrinomonadaceae; genus QHXM01. The sequence continues at coordinate 947 of JACCVS010000012.1, read as the reverse complement.
CCGGGCACGGGAATCATCACTGGCCGCGTCACGCTTGGAGATAAGGCTGCGTCCAACATTGCCGTGATGCTGTTGCCGGCGGAGCGCAACAAGCCGGAGCGCAAGTCCATCGCCAAGGCTACGACAGATTATGAAGGTCATTACCAATTGATGAACGTTCCAGCCGGTCGCTACAACGTCATGGCGATTGCCCCTGCGCTGGTCGGGCCGAGCGAGGGCATGTACGGGGAGTCGGGCAAAACAGTCACTATCGCCGATGGCGAGACGGTCGAGAAGATTGACTTCGCGCTTGTCAAAGGCGGCGTCATCACAGGCCGCGTCACGGATGGAGACGGAACGCCGGTCATCGGCGAGCGCATCCACTTGAACCAGGCCGACAAGCAAGGTCAGAGAGGCGGGCGCGGTTTCTTCAGCTTCAATCCGTCTATGTACGAGACGGATGATCGGGGCATCTATCGCATCTACGGAATTCCGGCAGGAAAGTACACCGTCAGTATTGGCGAATCTACGGATGAGGGAATAAGCAGATTCGGCATCGGCGGGCGCGGTTATTACAAGCGCATCTTTCATCCTAATATGACAGAGGAATCGAAGGCCACGATCATCGAAATCGGAGAAGGCAGCGAAGCGACGAACGTTGACATCAGCTTGGGGCGCAAGTCGAAATCATTCGCGGCCACAGGAAGAATCATGGACGAAAGCGGCAAGGCGGTCGTCGGCGCGCGCGTCGGTAACGGCTCTGTGATGAAGGACGGAAAGAGGATGGTAGGTTTTGGATTCGGATCAATCTCCAACTCGAAGGGCGAGTTCCGCCTCGAAGGGCTTATGCCCGGACGCTACGCGGCTTTCGTCTGGGGCGAAGGTAACGCAAGTGACTACAGCGACACAATCCAATTTGAGATCACGGATGGAGATATTAGTGGACTTGAGTTGAAGATGCATCGCGG
>JACCVS010000010.1 GCA_013698055.1 Acidobacteriota bacterium | reverse complement strand
TCTCTCTCCTTCGAGCAAGTCAGCAAAAACCGGACGCAATGTCTATTTCGACGTTGCGTCCGGTTTTTGCTAGAATCGCCTTTACCGTGAAGAAACCCAAAGCCAAAGCTCCTGATCTGGACGAGCTTGAAAAAATACTAGCCTACAAATTCACTGAGCGCGATTTCCTTAAACGCGCCGTCACGCACCGTTCGTGGGCGCACGAGCAAGTTGCGCCGGGCAAGGAAGAAGAAGCCCGTCGCCTGCACAACGAGGCATTCGAGTTCGTTGGCGATTCGGTGCTGGGCTTGATTGTCGCTGACTATCTCTTCCAATCTTACCCGGACGTGACCGAAGGCGAGTTGTCGCAGATGAAGCATCGCTTAGTCAGCGCTCCAACACTTGCCAAAGCGTCGGAGCGCCTCGGCATAGGGCAATTCATGCGCGTCGGGGTAGGCGAAGAGAAGAGCGGCGGTCGGCGCAAGCGCGCTCTCCTGGCAGATGCTTTTGAAGCCGTGCTGGCGGCGATTTTTCTGGATGGCGGCCTCACGGCGGCGACGGATTTCATTCATCACGCGCTGGGCAACGAGTTGGAGCGAGTAGACCCGGAAGCGGCTGCGGCAGCGGATTTCAAGACCCTGTTACAGGAGCGGCTTCAGGCGGAGCAGCATACTGCTCCGCATTACAATGTTATCGAAGCGATGGGGCCGCCTCATCGCCGCACATTTCATGTCGAGTTGAGCTGGGACGGAGGCTCTGTGCGTGCAGAAGGGCGCACCATCAAAGCCGCCGAGACGGTCGCCGCCCGCCTCGCTCTGGAAGAAATCGGCGTTCAACAGGCAGCGGACAGTTAAGAAGAAGGCAGAAGGCAGTAAGCAGTAGGCAGCAAGAATGAGCTGGTGGGGGAGCATTGAACTTTTGGTTTTAACTGCCTACTGCCTACTGCCTACTGCCTTCTGGTTTTCGGCTTGACCGTCATGTATAGCTTCTTTAGGATGTTTTTATGAACGATGATTCGACGAGCACAATCATTGCCGAGCCAGTAGCAGCGCCGAAAGTCGAGACGCGCGTACCTGCTCAAGTGCCACGCAACGGTAGCAACAACGGCTTTGAGAAGAGACCGGAAGAAGCCGTCCGCATAGCACCGGGACCGCCCAAGACCGTCTGGCGCGAGTATTTTGAATCGGCTGTTGTGACAGTCATCATGGCGCTTTTTGGAATGACGTTTATCGTTCAGGCCGTCAAAGTTCCGACCGGCTCGATGCAGAACACGATCACCATTGGCGATCATCTGCTCGTCAACAAGTTTGTCTTCGCTCCCGGCACACCGCTGCCTTTCCTGCCACAACGTGAGATCAAGCGCGGCGACATCATCGTCTTCAAATATCCCGGCAATCCAAACGATCCGGCGGGTGATAGAAGACCTGATAACCTTCCTTTCAAGACCAACTATGTCAAGCGCGTCATCGGTCTGCCGGGGGATCACGTGAGGGTAGAGGGGGAACGTGTCTTCATCAACGATCAGGAGTTGCAGGAGCATCGCCTTGCCGCCCTCGATCATGAAGACGACGGTCTCACCATTGAGCAGGAGAACAATAAACAGCTCAAGGTTGATCCCGGCGCGCAGCCGAAAAAAGAAGGCGATTTATACACAGTCTATTACACCACCAATAGAACTCTCGAAAGCGGCTTCGACCGAGCTGTTCCAGAAGACCAATACTTCGTGATGGGCGACAACCGGAACAACAGCGCCGACGGTCGCGTTTGGGGCTTCGTGCCTCGCGATTTGGTCGTGGGACGCGCCATGTTCGTCTACTGGTCTTACGATGAAAGCGCCGCGACGAACGGAAACTTCTTGATGGACTTCTTCAAAAACACGCGCTGGGACAGAACCGGCACGATGATTAAATAGGGAGGAACGAAGGGATGAGGGATGAGGGATGAGGGATGAAGAAAAGACAAACAGTCTTACTTTCATCCCTCATCCCTCATCCCTCATCCCTGCTCTTTTCTGCCCATTCGCGCGTCACGCGGTGGCGATAATCGAAGAGGCGTTGCAAGCGGGGAACGATTAAAAGCGGCGCTGCGAGTCGCCCGATAAACCAGAGCGGCGGTTCGTATTCAATCTCATCACGCAGCACTGCTCCTCGCTCATTCGGCTCGACGATGTGGCGATGTCGCCAGCGGTGAAACGGGCCGCTGTCCTGCACATCTTCAAACATCCGCGGAGGATCGTAGGCTGTATGCCTCGCCACCCAGCGCGTGGGGATAAGGCCGAGAATGCGCGTCTCGATGATTGCAATTGAACCGACTCGCAAATCCGGCGGAGATTGAATGACACGCGCGGATTCCCAAGGGGGAGTCAGTCGCCCGAGCGCATCCGGCAATTCGTGAAACGCAAAGACCCGCTCCGGTTTCGCTTCGATTAAGCTCTCCTTAACGAAATTCATCGCTCATTTATAAACCCCGGCTGTTTCATTTAGCTCATCCAAAATTAACTTTTCTGTTTGTTGCGGAAAGATTAAACTTTGCTCTGCCCGCGAGTCGCGCCAAAGAATATTAGACTTGTGACTTCATTTGCTTCAACATAGCCCACAAAGAAATGTCCGAAAAGAGGAACCGCTGGCATGGCTGTCCTGGTTGGTGTTTTTGGCTGCATCTTAATTTTAATTATCCTGTGGGATGCTTTCGAGACCATCATCCTGCCGAGACGTGTCTCGCGCCGGATTCGTTTGACGCGATTATTCTACCTGGGAAGCTGGACTTTCTCGTCAATGATTGCGCGACGAATGCGACCGGGCAAAATACGCGAGCGATACCTGGGCTTCTTCGGCCCATTGTCGCTGCTGACTCTCTTCGTCGTTTGGGGAATCGGGTTGATCGTCGGCTTCGCAATGATTCATTGGGCGATTGGCTCAAGACTCAGCGTCACTTCAGGAACGCCGAATTTCAGATCAGACCTCTATTTCAGCGGAACAACTTTCCTCACACTCGGTCTCGGCGACGTTGTGCCGCGCACGGCTACAGCCAGAGCCATCACTGTCCTTCAGGCAGGAACGGGCTTCGGGTTTCTGGCTATCGTCATTGGATACCTGCCCGTCATTTACCAGGCGTTCTCCCGTCGCGAAGCGAATATCTCTCTACTAGACGCGCGTGCCGGGTCGCCCCCAAGCGCGTCCGAGTTGCTGGTGCGACACGGACGAGACGGAAGCATGGAGCCGTTGACGGATTTATTGCGCGACTGGGAACGCTGGTCTGCGGAGTTGCTTGAAAGCCATCTCTCTTATCCCGTGCTGGTTTACTTTCGGTCGCAGCACGAAAACCAATCATGGCTGGCCGCGCTGACGACGATTCTGGACACCTGCTCGCTGATCATCGTCGGCGTCGAGAACGGCTCAATCTGGCAAGCGAAGATGACGTTTGCGATGTCGCGACACGCCCTCGTTGATCTGGCGCAAGTCTTCAACACGCCGCCGCGCGCGCCTGATCCTGATCGTTTGCCGCCGTCCACGCTGGAACAGATGCGACGAAACCTGGCCTCGGCTGGCGTGTCTTTGCGTGAAGGCGAAGAAGCGGAAAAGAAACTCGCGGAGCTGCGCCGCATGTACGAGCCATACATTAACTCGATGGCCGAATACCTGTTCATGCGTCTCCCGCCCTGGATTCATCC
>JACCVS010000810.1 GCA_013698055.1 Acidobacteriota bacterium | reverse complement strand
AGCGAGTTATAAACCTTGATGAAAACCTCCTGCGTCAAATCGAGCGCGGCTTCGTAATCGCCGACCATTCGATAGACGTAGGACGCAATCGGGCGTTGGTAGCGGCGCACAAGCTCCTCGAAAGCGTCCTCGCGCTCCGTGGTCACAGCCCGCGCCACCAGATCGCGATCAGCAAAGGCCGAGAGGTTACTTAACATTGCCGGGGATGCACTCATACTCATGATGCTCAGGTTTTACGCTGGCGAAACCGGGAAAGTTTCAGAAGAGCAGAATTCGGAATTCAGGAGTCAGAATAAGAACGACAGCGGCTCTGCGCCTTATCATTCTGGAGTCTGAATTCTGACTCCTGAATTCTGCCTTACCATGCAAGCGTTGCGAGTCCGGCGGGTGCGGCGAGGGTGTCGAAGCTCAACTCGCTTGATGGAAGCGCAAGGCCGACCTCAACGGGGCCGAGGGCGCGCAAATGTACTTCGAGCGTTTCGTTGACGATCTCGCTGACGTGGGCTTTGTCGAAACCTTCGCCGACGACGAGCAAGCGGTCGAGCGCAGGCGTTGCGCTTCCATCGGCAGACGAAACAATGCGGTCGCGGTAAAAGAGCAGCAGACGATATAGCTCGTCGTCGCGGTCTTCCGCTTCACACAAAACCGAGCGCGCGATGACAGGTTGTTTGTTGCGTAGCAAGTATGCGGTGAATCCTTCCAAGTGTGAGCTGATGAGCAGCGCATCTCCGGGCGCGGCGTTCGTCGTGATCCATCGCGCCTCGCCCTGATGACGCGGCAGAATGAGTCCAGTCTGCCAGCCGAGTGCTTCAAACACGCTTTCATATTCCGCTAGAATCGAGAGATGTATTCCGGCAGCCAGGTAACGCTGGCGTCCCTGCGCGTCCGGCGGCAGGCGCTCGCGCGAGACGCGCAACTCTTCCTGCGGCGCGCCAAAGCTCCGCTCATATTTCCACCGTAGAACTTCTTCCAGTTCGGAGCGAGAAGCGGGCGTGCTCTCAAGCGTCAGGATGGTGGCGCGCGTGGCGGCTTCGGGCAGCGCCACAGACCACTTGCGCTGCTTGGCCAAACCGGCGCTCAAGGCCACCTCAGACAACAGGAGAACAAGCGCATTCGCATCACTGATGTTCTGCTCGTCGAAGCTGGGGCGGATGAGACTTTCGGGAAGGGTGGCGGTCGCCGCGCGTTTTATTGAGAAACCACTGCGGCGCACTCTTTCAAGATAAACGACCGTCGCATTACCGCTCTCAAGACCGAGAGCGGCTGAAGGGAAACGTGGGCGAACTATTTTGCTGAAAAGCATCGTTAGATTTAGAGCATTCAGCCGTCAGCTATCAGCATTCAGCTTTTGTTTTTACTGATAGTTGATAGCTGACGGCTGATGGCTATTACCGTTACCATTCCCTGTACGGCGTGCCTTCCGTCGAAGTATCAGGTGACGCGCTGCGGATATTAGTGATACCCGATTCGCTTGTCAGCGACCCGGAGTCTTCGCCCGTTTCGATTGTCCAGTCCTTTTCGCCTGTGACCGGATCAATCGGGATGTCACGGACGTACACGGCGGTGGCTAAGTCATCGAGCGATTGCGGCAGCTTGCCCTTGTCAGCTCCGTACAAATCAATCGCCTTACGCAACTGGTACAAATTATCGCGCAGCACCGTCTCGCGCGTATGAAGGATGGTTTTTTGATACTGCGGCATCGCGATGACGGCGAGAATGACGATGATCGAGATGACGATCATCAATTCAAGCAGAGTGAACCCGCGCTGAAGAGTAGTTATCAATGGCCTGTGGTTAGTGGTTAGTAAATGCGGTGGACGGTCGGAGCCATCAGGATACGAGCTTGCATTACCGACCGTTCCTACTGACCACCGACTACTAACCACTGACCACTGTTCTTTACCAATCACTGTACTTCTCTCCATTCAATGCGGTCGCGCTTGATTTCGAGCGCACGTCGAAAACGTTTTCACCGCCCCACGAACCGGCGTCTTTTGAATCGTAAGTCGAGCGAATCTCCCAATCGCGCTCGCCCGTCATCGGGTCAACCGGAATCTCGCGCAGGTAAATTTTCTTCTTGCCTACTATTTTGCCTCCTCCCGATGCGGCAAGAGGCGTCACGCTCACGCCGTTGACGAGCGTTTCGAGGTCAGGCGGGTAACGATCCGGGTTAGACACGCCGAAGATGGTGTTATCGGTGATCATCACTCGGATGCGCGGGTCGGGCGGCGGAGGTGGCGTTCCCTGCTGCACTTGCACTCCAGCGACCGCTTCTCGATGAAACTGGTCAATGGCCATGCGCATCATCCGTAAATCGTCGCGCAGGCGCTGTTCGCGTTGCCGCTTAACCGAAACTTTGATGAGCGGGATCACGCCCATCGTCAGAATCGTCAGCACGGTCAGCGTGATGATCAGCTCAATGAGCGTAAATCCGTTTGCGCAACGTAAAGAAGGCGGAAGGCGGAAAGCAGAAGGCAGAAAGCAGCGCGCGGTTTTTTGCTTTCTTCCGCCTACTGCCCTCTGCCTACTGCCTTCTGCTTTCTGCTTTCTCATCCTACTTCACCTTGACGCGGCTCTCCGCCATTTTCATCTTCACGCCGCGACCATCAAAAGAGACCGTCTGCGTGTTGTCGTCGAAGGTGATGGCGCTCTCGCCCGCCGCAAGCGCTTCGACTTCGAGATAGAGGATGATGTTCGCACCGGACTTCAAAGGTGCGCCCGCCTGCGGAGAGATGGCAAGCATGACCAGACCTGCCGGATCAATTGATTGCATGAGTGTCGGCATGCTCGGCGCTCCGTCTGGCCAGGGACCTTGCGAGATGCTGCGCACGGCCAGAACACGCGAATCGAAATGAA
>JACCVS010000800.1 GCA_013698055.1 Acidobacteriota bacterium | reverse complement strand
CCGAATGCCTGGTGCATGTCACCGGCAGCCTGCCCCTGAACTACGTCGCCTTTAAGATTTCGTTTCCCGACAGCGAAGCCGAGGAGCTGAAGGTAAAAACGCTCAAAGCCGGCTGGGAGCGGGACCTCGCGCGGACGCGCGCCGCCGGAGACAAGTGGCTGGCGGGGGCGCGTAGTCTAGCCCTGATCGTGCCGAGCGTGGTGCTGCCGGAAAGCAGGAACATACTCCTCAACCCGCAGCATCCAAGCGCGGCTCGGATGCGCGTGGTCTCACAACGGCCTTTCACGTTCGATCCGCGCCTGCGCCCCACACGGTGAAGGGCGATTTCAAGACGCAGCGGCCTGCGGGAAAGCCTCGCCGGGCTTACCGCACACATTCAGCACTTAAGGAAATTTTCGATTCAGGTCGTCGGGCGGCTACTTATACGGCGTTAACGACAATCGTCGTTATGCTCGACTGGTCATTAACCATCAGATAGTTTGTAAAGCCGACTGCTTTGAGGAACTTTGTCAGGATGTCGAGTTGCAACGGTATCGAATCACGCACTGAACTGGGGACGAGAAACACCAATCCTTTCGGCAACCCCTGATACATGGACGCCGAGTCGCCCGAAGCATCCCATCCCGCCTGTTGAAGAAGGTCAGTCAACTGGTTCGCCAGAAATTGTGTTCGATGGTCAAGAACATTCGACGTGATGTGAACTTTAAAAGACCCGACCGACTTCATTAGCTCCAAGAACTCGGGGATCGCCTCTTGCGGGATCTGCTTCGGCTGGTAGCCAACGTTCGTAATCTTGTGCGCGACCTGCCCTCCCGTTTGATTTAGAGAAACGATGACGGAGCCATCCGTTATCGATCCCAGATTAATGTTTGTGAGTAGTTGTTTAGCCAGCTCGTCATTCGGCTCGGGTTGTCGCTGTTGAGCCGCCTCATGCTTGGCATTCATTCTGCGAAGCCGTTCGACGGTATATGACTCCACGTCCGCATCAACCACGTCATGATGATTGGGGCACAGAAGTAATAGATTATCGAATCCCTGTCTCTCTTCCTCCGACTGTGAAGAATCATATCTCGGTCCGCCTACACTGTTCGCCTTGATGTGACACACCCTGCCGATGACTTTGCCGCTCGCCGGATCGACGAGCGGCGAGTTGCACCCGGGGAATGCGCAGTGATTACCGGATACGGCAAACAGCCTTTTAACTGTTGCTAGCGATGGCTGTCCCATGGGGTTAGTTTATCATCAGCCGCACGTTCATCTCGCACGGCGAGAGAGGTGTTGATTTTGTTATCGGACGTGCCGTTGCGTCAGATTCAAAAGATAGGGAAGTGAAGTTTATTGCCTTCCGCAGCCCCGGACAGAAGGAAGGGAAGCTAAAAACTAAAAGGATGGGCGCGCCCGCTTCCAGAAGCAGCGCAGCCCGTCCGTATTCCCAAGCTTTGAGGTATAATATCCCGGCTAAGGTGAAAGAATCATGTCGACTATTACACCGAAGAAAGAAGTTGCCCTCGAAGAGATCGTCTGGACTGACCCGGAGCGCATGAGCGGCGCCCCGTGTTTCTACGGCACGCGCGTCCCCATCAAGAACCTCTTCGATTACCTCGAAGGCGGGCAGAGCCTTGAGACGTTCCTCGAAGACTTCGAAGGCGTCTCGCGCGAGCAGGCCGACGCGGTGTTGCGTCTGGCAATGGACAGCCTCTCATCCGGCGAAAAGTTTCGGGTTTGACCCCGCAATAGCGTTTGAAGAGCGCTGGCTCTAAATCTTTGATTTGTTCGTAGCTCATCTGATTTGTTCCTGTGAGGTACTTGTCGCATCATCTAACTGACTTTTGCAAGAGGTCTATTCATTAAAATATCGAGATAAATTCTGCACAACAAAATTATTTTCGATCAAATCAAAAAAAATTCTTGACAGGTTTAAGGTGACAAGCGTATATATGCGAGTTCGCCTTGACGACTACGTTCTTCAAGTGCGGAAGAGGAAACGAAGATTTCAATGACAATGAACCGAACAATCAGAACTGCCAGACACCAGCAACCAAGCGCCGCCACGACAATGTGGCAGCCGTGCGTCGGTGTGGATACGGGTTCGTTTAATTGTCTGAGTTCATTATCCCTCTATACCGTCACGGGTAGTAATCGCTTGCCCGAACAAACAGGGACGATAGAAGGATTGACGATTAAAGATCGTCACAACATAAGAATCTGATTTAGCGGGAGCGGATTCCCGCTCCCAAGCAATCTCGAATAAGTTTTAGTTCAAGATTTGAACGGAGCGGGCGTCAGGCTTTCCACAGCGAAAGTTTGACGCCCGCTTTTTTGATGTTTGACAACTGAAGTACCTTGTAAATGAAAAGGTATTCAGTAAAAAACAAGAGGGCAGTGGATGCCTTCTTTCAGGTCGTTGCGACTCTCATGGACTTTGGCGAGACCCTTGAGTCGAAATAACCTTTCAGCAGAAGTGTGCGCCGGAGGTGTATCTAAACACCGATAGCGACATGCGTCCCTTGTGCCCTCTTGTTTTTTACTATACCAAATTTTCGCATGGTTGGCAGAGCGGCAAATGCGTCTGACTGTAAATCAGATGTCTTCACAGACTTCGGAGGTTCGAGTCCTTCACCATGCACCAAATTTCTAGGAGTGTAGCTTAACTGGATCAAAGCATCAGTCTCCAAAACTGACGAATGCGGGTTCAAATCCTGCCGCTCCTGCCAAATGATTTCACGGAGGGTTAACCCTAACTGGTAAGGGCGCAGTCTTGAAAATTGCCGCGCATAATGCGCTTGAGAGTTCGAGTCCCTCACCCTCCGCCAATCTTCAAACAAGGAAGCGTCGCCTAATTGGTATGGCTCTGCTCCGCTAAGGCAGCGGGTGAAAACCTGTGTGAGTTCGAGTCTCACCGCTTCCGCCAAATATTCCAGGAACCCGTAGCTCAGCGGAATTAGAGCGCGACTCTGCGAAGGTCGAGGTCGCTGGTTCAAGTCCAGCCGGGTTCACCAAATATCAAAGGTATCGACCACAATATTTGATGCGGAGTCGCTAATGGCAAGCAACTCGGCTCTGAACCGAGCGATGTAGGTTCGACTCCTACCTCCGCAGCCAATCTTTATGCCGACGTAGCCCAACTGGCAGGAGGCGCTAGTCTTAGGAACTAGACAGTGTGGGTTCGAATCCCTCCGTCGGCACCAAATCTTTTTAAGCTGTCGTGGCGCAACTGGCAGACGCGCACGGTCGAGAACCGTGATGATGAGAGTTCAAATCTCTCCGACAGCACCAAGAGTCTTGCTCGCGTGATGCAACTCGGCAGACATACGAAGCTCAAACCTTCGTTCATGCAGGTTCGAATCCTGCCGCGAGTACCAAATTATTCTGAACCTAAGCGCGTGTAGCCCAACCGGCAGGAGGCGGCTGATTTAAGACCAGCACAGTGAGAGTTCGAATCTCTCCACGCGCACCAAAGATTAACATGCGGGGATGAACGCGAAATGGAAAGCGGGTTGACCTTCAATCAACTGATTTGCGAGTTCGAGTCTCGTCATCCCTGCCAAACATTCGGGGCGAATGCGACGCGTGACTACATCTGAAAAATGCACATGTCATGCTCATTACTTGTCGCCCTTGAATTCCATGTTGGCTGTAGCTCAACGGCAGAGCGCCGCGCTGTGAACGCGGAGACGACGAGTTCAACTCTCGCCAGCCAACCCAACCCTAAACACGGATCGGAAATCACCACAACGAAGGAGAACAAACGGATGCTTGATACAAACACCGTCGCGCTAAAGGAGGTAACTATCATGAAGATTTGACTAACCCGCTGCTCCAACCAAACGAAGCGAGGGCAGCTTAGAAAGGTAAGAGTATGTCTCGCAAACAAACCATACGGAAGTATCACGTTCGCGCACGCAAGTTTTTGAATCGTGACCCGGAATATCCGGCGTTCATTATCGGCGTCGTCGAAGACACGACCGGCATTCCAGACACGGACGAGGATCAATCCTGGACGAATGGCGATGTTGAGCTTGAACTCGGCGATTGCTATCGCCGAGTCTCGTTCGATTTTCAGATGTACAACAAACGCGCACGCCGCAATAGTCTGCACAAAATCAACCAACTCGCCGAAGTCATCAGTCAAGTTCGTGACGCGATTGAACTCGAAGTCAATTCGCGCGACAAACGTCCGCGCAACAAACCTAAACAGAAAAAGTAATCCACATGGGACTGTAGCTTAGTTGGACAAAAGCACCTGATTGTCGATCAGGAGAACGAGGGTTCAAATCCCTTCAGTCCCGCCAAATCTTCTCTCGCGTCAGTAGCTAAATTGGTTAAAGCACCTGCCTCTTAAGCAGGGGATGTGTGAGTTCGAGTCTCACCTGACGCACCAACTTTCGAACGGAGTGTAGCCTAGCGGTTTCAGGCACTTGCCTTGGGAGCAAGATGACAGAGGTTCGAATCCTCTCACTCCGACCATTCTCGCATCGTTCGTCTAGCCCGGTTTAAGACACTGGCTTGCCATGCCGGAAACATCGGTTCAAATCCGATACGATGCTCCAATTTCTTTTATGCTCCTGTAGCTCAACTGGAAGAGTTCGACGCTTCGAACGTCGCGGTTGCAGGTTCGAGTCCTGTCAGGAGTTCCACTTTTACACAAGCGGGAGTGATGTAGC
>JACCVS010000798.1 GCA_013698055.1 Acidobacteriota bacterium | reverse complement strand
TCTTTAATGATTAGTTTGCGATAGTCTTGATAGTTCGTTTGGTGTTCATCAAGCGCAAAAGGCAAAGTATAAGTATCCAAAAGTCCTGTGTCAAGGCAAGGTGTCCCGCCAGAAATTCAAGCATTTTCTGTATGAACGCGCATTGACACCTGCGTGTGGCATGTAGTAGCGTCCGATTTACGTCATATGCAAGGGAATTACGCTTACCCTCATCAACGCGCCATCGCGGCACTCCACTTTCACCACAGGCAAGGAGACTGTTTTATCCTTTGAAGAAGATTGAACTTCCGACCAGAGGTCTGGAAACGCTCTTCGGCGTTCATGACCAGAACATCAAATACCTCGAATCGCTCCTCGATGTGCGAATCAACGCGCGCGGCCAGGACCTGACGGTTGACGGCGACCCGAAAGACGTGGCCACGGTCGAGCGCATCCTCGAAGATTTCGCAGAGCTTTTCACCGAAGGCAAGACCTTCACCGACAAGGAACTGCGCGAAGCCTTCGCCCAGATTTCCGAAGACCGCGCTTATTCTTTGCGCGACTACTTCACGAAAGCTCGTTTTAATCCGGGCGGCAAAAAGCAGGTCGCACCCAAATCAACGAATCAGCGCCGCTACATGGAAGCGATTCAGGGCAAAGATGTCGTCTTTGGAATAGGTGTCGCGGGTACGGGCAAGACTTATTTGGCTGTCGCAATGGCTGTCCAGGCATTGTTGCAGAAGCAGGTCGAGCGCATCGTGCTGGCACGTCCGGCAGTCGAAGCTGGCGAGAAACTCGGATTTCTGCCGGGCGATTTGCAGGACAAGGTTGATCCATATCTCAGACCGCTTTACGACGCGCTTTTTGATTTGATTGATTATGAGCGTGTAACGAAGCTGCTTGAGAAGCGCGTGATCGAAGTTGCGCCGCTGGCCTTCATGCGCGGAAGAACGCTTGCCAATGCTTTCATCATTCTCGACGAGGCGCAGAACACGACGAGCGAGCAGATGAAGATGTTTCTAACGCGCATCGGCTACGGCTCAAAGGCCGTGATTACGGGAGACGTGACCCAGATTGATCTACCGACCGGCAAACGCAGCGGCTTGATCGAGGCCGAGCGCGTGTTGGCGGGCGTCGAAGACATCGAGTTCATTTACTTCACCGAAAAAGATGTCGTGCGCCACCGCCTCGTGCAGATGATCATCAGGGCTTACGAGAAGCATACAAGCAAGAACAATATCTGAGCAAACATGGCAGGTCAGGCTGTGCACATGATTTATCAGAGCAGGAAGATGGTTCGCACAACGCGAAACTTAGTCTGCACAGTGTGAAACTCGACTCGCACAGCATAAAACATGACTTGTGCAGCGTAAAATATGGCTTGTGCGATGTGGAACTTAGTTTGCGCGGTGTGAAAGATGACCTGCGCGGGCTGTTACATGGCTTGCACAAGCTCAAACTTTGCTTACGCGGCATAGTATGTCTTCGGGGAGATGATGATTGAAGTCGTCAACCGCCAGCGTAAAGTCCCGCTGGATTGCGAAAGCTGGCAGGCATTTACAACCAGAGCCTTGACGGTTGTACCCGCGAATGGAGCGGGCGTGACGATTGCTTTCGTCTCAGACCGAATGATGCGCGAGCTTAACGGGCGATGGCGGGGCAAGCACGGGACGACGGACGTGCTATCGTTCCCCTCGGCACAGGATGAGTTTGAAAGATTGGAAGGCTCTACGCTGGGCGATGTGGTGATTTCGGTCGAGCAGGCCGCGCGGCAGGCTGCTCAACATGACCTCAGTTTTGAAAGTGAAGTTTCGCAACTCATCTTGCATGGTTTGTTGCATCTGTGTGGTCACGATCACGAAACGGACAGCGGCGAAATGAACCGTCTGGAACTCCGCCTCCGCCGCCGACTTGGAATATAATCCCTGAAAGTCTGGAGTCTGGAGTCTAAAGTCTGAAGTCTGCTTTGACTCTCCAGACTCCAGACTTTAGACTCCAGACTCTACATATGGGAATCGAAATAGTAATCACCTGTTTGTTGCTCGTCGGGCTGACGTTTCTCGCCACGGTTGATATGGCGTTTGGCCAGTTGAGTGATGTCGGCTTGCGGGTGCTGATTACTGAAGTCGAAGAACGACCTTCCGGTGACGCAACTTTCCTGAAAGAGATTCAGGAAGACCGGCCTCACTTCCGTTTCACGCTGGGCGCGTCCATTCAAATCCAGTTGGTCGCCGTCTCGGTTCTCATCACTTCGATTCTGCTGCGCTGGTTCTCAGGAATCAATCTGCTGCTGATAGCTCTCTTCACAGGACTCATTCTGGCCGGTATCTTTCGCCAGTTGATTCCGCGAATCGTCTCGCTCCGCAATCCTGAGAAGACGTTGCTCGCGCTTCTGCCCGCAGTCAAGCCTTTCTATCGCGTGCTTTCGCTCATCGCAGACCCTTTACATCGAAGGGCTAATCGCCTGCGCCGCGAGCGTGAATTGACGGAAACAGGCGATGCCGAAGAGGAAGAGGATAACGGCGGGGACATCCAGGCATTGATTGATGTCGGCGCGGAAGAGGGGATTTTAGAGGAAGAAGAGGGTGAGCTGATTCACTCAATCATCGAATTTGGCGACACGACCGTTAACGAGGTGATGACGCCGCGCACCGAGATCGTCGCGCTGCCGATTACCGCTACCGTGCGCGAGGCGCGCGACCGCGTCATCGAATCGAAGTATTCGCGCCTCCCCGTCTATAAAGAGCAGATTGATAACGTCGAAGGCATCATTTACGTGCGCGATCTTTTGCAGTGCTGGCCCGAAGGCAGGGAAGACGACAAGATCATCCCGCTTCTGCGCCCGGTTTATTTCGTTCCCGAAACCAAGCCGGTTGCAGAACTCCTGGAAGAGATGCAGAAGGCGCACGCGCAACTCGCGATGGTGATTGACGAATACGGCGGCGTAGCAGGACTCGTAACCGTCGAGGACATTTTGGAAGAGATCGTCGGCGAGATCGAAGACGAGGACACTGAGCAGGAAGAAATTATCGAGATCGTCGAAGCCCATGATGGCTATTTCGACGTGCTTGGCTCAACCGAGATCGGAAAGATCGAGCGGCTCTTCGATCTGGAGATTGAGGACGACGACTTTACGACCATCGCGGGACTGGTCATCAGCGAATCGGGTTACGTGCCGCGCGTTGGCGAGCATCTCACGTTTCGCGGCCTCAATGTGGAAGTCCTCGACGCGGACGACCGCCGCATCAATCGCCTGCGCCTGCGGCGAGCGGAAGAGAGCAAGGCGCAGGCGGAATAAGCTCTCTAATATTCGCTGCGACTTTCGTTAGTAGGTCTCCACAGAGTCGGCATAGATGAAGTCGCGACTATCAACAGGATTAGCTCTCCCACAATATCGCGCGCCTTCGGTTTGCGAAGCGTGTGGCGAACTGTTCGTCTGTGGAGCGACTGCTTCAAGTTGCTGGTGTCAGGAGATACCGTTGAGCGATGTTACGCGCGCCGAGCTTCGCACACGCTATCAGCGTTGCCTGTGCCGCGCATGTCTGGAAAATTACGCAGAGGGTGAAAAGAAGAATGGCGAAAAAGAAGAGCAAGTTTCTACAGGGACGGCGCATTGATCCGAAACCCATCAGGCGCGAGACGACGCTCGTCGAGTTGGTTGATGAATCGTTTCTCGCTTACAACGGGGCGCGACTACGCGAAGCCTGCCACCTCTTTACTCAGAAGATGCTTGAGCCGGATGTGACTGTCGGCCTTTCGCTGACGGGCGCGTTGACACCTGCGGGTCTCGGTATCTCCGCGCTCATTCCGCTGATTCAGGCGGGCTTCGTTGACTGGATTATCTCGACGGGGGCGAATCTTTATCACGACACGCACTTCGGCATCGGGCTGCAACTCCATCAGGGAAACACGCAAATCTCGGACATCATCCTGCGCGAGGAAGAGGTCGTGCGTATCTACGACATCTTTTTCGATTACAGCGTGTTGCTGGACACGGACGCTTTCTTTCGCAAGGTAATCGAGGGTGAGGAATTCCAGCGCTCCATGTCCACCGCAGAGTTTCATTACCTGTGCGGGCGCTACGTGCGCGAGCGCGAGCGCAAGCTCGGGCTTGAGAATAAATCTCTGCTGGCCGTGGCTTATGAATACGGAGTCCCGATTTACACCTCCTCGCCCGGCGATTCGTCCATCGGAATGAACGTCGCCGCGAAGGCTTTGCAAGGCAACAAGCTCGCTTTTGATCCTTCGCTCGACGTGAACGAGACCGCAGCAATCGTGCTTGCCGGGAAGCGCGGTGCGATTCACGGCAAAGGCGACAAGGGGACGAAACATGGCGGGCGCTCAGCCGTCTTCATTCTCGGCGGCGGCAGTCCCAAGAATTTCATCCTGCAAACAGAGCCGCAGATTCAGGAAGTCTTAGGCATTGACGAGCGCGGGCACGATTACTTTTTACAGGTGACGGACGCGCGTCCCGACACGGGAGGACTTTCAGGCGCGACTCCGGGCGAGGCAGTCTCCTGGGGGAAAGTTGACCCTGACCGCTTGCCTGACGCGGTTGTATGTTATGTTGACTCGACAGTGGCGCTGCCGATCATTACCGCCTACGCTCTGGCCCGCCATGAGCCGCGCGAGCCGAAGCGTTTGTACGACCGTCGCGAGGAGTTCATGCAACTCCTGATGTCCGAGTATAAGAAATCGAAAAGAAGATGAAAGTGATGAGCGATAGGTAATAAGTAATAGGTAAAGGCTCTTGTCTTATCACTCATCACTTATCACTAATTTGGGAGAATGATGGGGAAAAAGGTAACTGACGAACAGCCGCGCGTCTATTTTGATTGCTCGAAATGTCCGGCCTTCTGCTGCTCGGTTTATGAGCGCGTGCAGGTGACAAAGCGCGACCTCAACCGGCTGGCTAAATATTTCGAGTTGACTCCCGAAGCGGCGCAGAAACGCTATACCAAGATTGACAGGTCGAGCGGCGACCGCGTGCTGCGCCGCAAGAAAGATGTGATTTTCGAGCAGGCGTGCATGTTTCTTAATCAGGAGACGCGCGGCTGTACGATCTATCACGCGCGCCCAGGCGTCTGTCGCGAATACCCGGATCGCTCGCGGTGCGCCTACTACGATCTGTTAAAGTTTGAGCGAAGACAGCAGGACGATCAGACCGTTTTGCCATTGGTTCAAATCACTTTCCGCGAAGTGGAAAAGAAAACGGTTCACGACGAAAACAGCAGCGAGAGAATTTGGGAATGGAAAGGGAAAGTATAGTGATAAGTAATGAGTCAAGAGTGACGAGCGGAAAGAAGGGTGTTTTTACTCATCACTCATCACTCATCACTTAATTTCGGAGGGATAAAAAGATGCAGGAGTTTCTTTCGAGGATGATTGGGCGCAAGGTGGACATATTTTGTGGCGGGGCATCGAGCCTGCGCGGTGAGATCATCAAGGTCGAGGGCGGCGTGCTACACCTGAAGGATGACGAGCAGACGATGTGCTTTGTGGCGATAGAGAAGATCGCGGTCGTCTGGGAGGCGCGTGAGGATGAAAAGCGCGCGGGGTTTGTTTCAGGTGCGCTCAATAATCGTTAGGTGTTTCTTCTTGTACTCCTGAGGAGTGGATTGTATGTTCTTGAATCACACGATAAAAGTAGTCTCCTTTGCCGTCATCCTCGCGGTCTTAATATGCTCGGTCCCGCATCTGCCAGGTCAAGCTCAGAATTTAGAGGGTACGGTGAAGGGAGTGACAACAGATCAATGGGGCGCAGTAATCCCCAGCGTGACTGTAGTGTTTGAAAGTGCGGGTCTGCGACATTCAGTGAAATCTCATGAAGGCACGGGCGAATTTGAGCTTGTGTTGCCTGCTGGTGAGTACCTGGCTTCGGCAGAGTTAGCTGCTTTCCACCCGTACCAACGTAAAAAGTTGCTCGTTGAAGCGGGCAAGACCAAAAAGCTAAAGGTGAAGCTCAAATCTAAGTATCCGCCCATCACGGAGTAGTGCATGTTACTTAGTGGATTTTAAGTAACGCCTAACAACGACATGCACCCGACTGCGAAGAGCGTGGCTCTCATCCGCAAGGCTTGGCAGTCATCTTGAGCGCGCGGCGGGTGATGCCGGGCGTTAGACACAAGGCCATACTTTAAAGCGAAAGGCCGATGCTGAATGTTCAGCATCGGCCTTTTTGATTATCTTTGATTGATTCACTATTCCGCTGTCGCCAACAACTGCGTGGGCATGGGGACGCGGCGGTAGCCGTCAATGCGGCTGGGGTATTTGTCAAACCGTGAATAGATCACACCTTTGCGGCGCGAGGCATGGTAGAAACCATGCTCATCAGCGACGATACCGACGTGCTTCTGGTTATTGAAGAAAACCAGTGTCCCGAACTTAAACTTCTCATCTTCGGTTGCCGGGGCAAAGCGCGCCCAGTAGGATCGTGCGTTGCCGCGAAAGAAATCCGCTCCGAGTTCCTTAAAGGCACTCCAGACAAAACCGGAACAATCGAACACATGCGGGCCTGAAGCTCCCCACACATAGCGTGCGCCGAGACGGGTGTCTATCGCCGAATGCAGCAAACTGTCAAACCGCAGCACACTGTTTGATGTTGCTCCCAAACTCACAAGCATGGGTTTGGCGCGCGAAATGATAATCGGATCAGTTTCGAGTCTGGTGACGCCGTTCGGCTCAATTGTGGTCGTCGTAATGTTGGTGAGTTGATGAATGCCGGTGTTGGATTGAGCGGTACCTATGGCTGTAAACACGCTGAAGATGAAGTAAGCTGCGATGACGCAGGGGAATATCCTTTTATAATTCATAGATGGGGAACACTTATCTCCTTAATAAA
>JACCVS010000756.1 GCA_013698055.1 Acidobacteriota bacterium | reverse complement strand
GATGAGATTACGTGCAAGGTCGTAGCCGAGCGCATCGGCTTCAGAGGTTACGGGATGCTGCTGGCGGAAATCGGCCTGCCTCCGGGCGCAGACGTTGATCGCGCTTCGCTCGA
The DNA here is from genome assembly GCA_013698055.1 of Acidobacteriota bacterium. GTDB lineage: Bacteria > Acidobacteriota > Blastocatellia > Pyrinomonadales > Pyrinomonadaceae > QHXM01. The sequence goes on along the minus strand of JACCVS010000756.1, from coordinate 8,283 downwards.
ACGTGCGATGAAAGAATCAGGCTGGAGTCTCAGCCAGTATGACATCCTGCCGGATCGCCTGATCGTCTATCTCTGGCCGCAGGCGGGCGGAACCAGTTTCACCTTCAAGTTTCGGTCAAGATTCGGCCTCGCAGCGCAGACCGCGCCCTCGCTGCTCTACGATTATTACAACCCGGAAGCGCGTGCGGTCGTCGCGCCGACAAAATTCGTGGTCAAGTAAAGTCAGGAGTCAGAATCCAGAAGTCAGAATAAAAGCAACAGTGGTTCTCCGCCTTATCATTCTGACTCCTGGCCCCTGGATTCTGGATCCTGCTTTTCGTTCGCCTCCTGCTTGACACTCTCGCGTAACTCAGCGAGTGATGAATCGGCGATGAGGCGAAAGATGCGTATGTCACAGCCTTTTGGAAGTTGTGTGGCGGTGAGTGCGTCGGTGATGACAAAGGCGCTTGAGCGCAAACCTCTCTGCCAGTCTCGCTCGCGCGCATCGCGGAAACTCAAAGCTGTCGGGTCAATTCCGGCGGCAACGAGCATCGTGCGCGCCCATCGCAGGAACTCAGGCCAGCTTGAGACTACCGCCACGAGCGCATCCGGCGGTGGCAAATCTCTTCCCTCCATCGAGTCTGGAACAGAACGCGCATGGAGCAGCAGGCAGGTCGCGCCCGATGGAAGCGCCGACCTGACGCGCTCGCCCTCCTGCCCGTAGAGCGCAACGGGTTGAGCGCCCGCGAGCATCGCCGCATTAACGCAAACTTCCAAGCCCGCGCCCAAAACACGAAAGCCCGTCGCCTCTTTGATCTCCGCAACGAGAATCTCACGCATTTCTTTATCCGACTCGATGACGAGGAAGTGGTCGGGCGGCTGCAACTCAAGCACCCGCTTGATGCGCGTTTGAACCTCGCCGAGCGAATAGCCGTGCTCTCTGGCTGCCTGTAGAAAAGCGGCGATCAATTGATCAAGCTCAAGCCCTGCGCTCGCTAAATTTCCGTCCGCTTGCTCGCGCACATAGATGCCGCTGCCGCGACGCAGCTCGACCCAGCCGCGCTCGGCCAGATCGCGGTACGCCGCGCTGACAGTGTTCGAGTGAATCTTGAACCGTCTGGCCAGCTCCCGCGTGCTGGGCAATTTCTGCCCCGGCTTCAAATCCCAACTCACGATGCCGAGCACAATTTGCGTCGCCAGTTGCTCGCGCACCGGAACCTCACTGTTTTTCGAGAGCCAGATTCGCATAATGAAGATTACCGGCGCGTGACGATTAACTCACAAGAGGTCTTGCCGAAGGAGTCCGCTCCCCATAGTTCAACCACATAATCACCGATTGTCACTTTCTCTCCGATATCCAACCACTCCCGCTGTTCTTTCTTGTCCAGCGTAAAGATTATATCGGCATCTACGGTTTCGCCTTTACCATCAACGTACCAGGTGCGCCTGACGCCTTTTAACTGTACGGTCAGTGCCGTGTCTTTGACCAACGCCTTTTCATCACGGCTTAATTTGAAATGCTCTCCGATGGCCACTTCCCTGCCATCTGCCTTCAGCCCCTTTCCCCCTTGCCCTTTATTCATTCCCGCCCCGCACCCTGCCAGCAGTGAAAGGCAGAGCGCGAAGGAGGACACCGAGGAGCATCTCAATAATTTCATTTTCATTGTTTGCTGATTCCTCACTTTGCTATGGGTAAGCGGGCGGCACACTGCCCCGTTCGGTAATCTATGGCGCGCAGATTATACGCTAACATTCCTGCGCGCCCGCACCCCTTGACGGAATTATCGATCACAATTGTAGATGAGCGTATTGTCGCCTCACTCCGTTCTGTGGTACACCAAGACAGCGATTCTATTAGTTTATACTCAACTGTCGGGCGCACAGTCCGCACAAGCTATCTTTTTGAAGGGTTAAGATCAGGGGCTATGTCTTCCGAGACATCAAACATCGAATCCGTGCTTCATGAAGAGCGCGTCTTTCCGCCGCAGGAAGGTTTCAGCCAGAGCGCATCCATTAAATCAATGGCGGAGTATGACCAACTCTGCGCCGAAGCTCACGATCAGCCTGAGACTTTCTGGGCGCGAATGGCCGAGGAGCTTCACTGGTTCAAGCGTTGGGACACGGTTTTAGAATGGAACTTGCCGCACGCCAAGTGGTTCGTTGGAGGCAAGACGAATGTTTCGTATAACTGCCTAGACCGTCATCTCTCGACGTGGCGGCGCAACAAGGCCGCGCTCATCTGGGAAGGCGAGCCGGGCGATCAACGCACGCTCACCTATCAGCAACTGCATACGGAAGTCTGCCGCTTCGCCAATGTCCTCAAACGTTCCGGCATTGTGTCGGGCGACCGCGTTGCGCTCTACATGCCGCTGATTCCTGAGCTGGCGATTGCCATGCTCGCGTGCGCGCGTCTCGGTGCAACGCATTCGATTATCTTCGGCGGCTTCTCCTCCACAGCATTGATTGATCGCATCAATGATGCGGGCTGCAAGCTGGTCGTGACGGCTGATGGCGGTTGGCGACGCGGCGCGGAAGTAACATTGAAGCCCGCCGTTGACGAAGCATTGAAAGAAACGCCGAGCGTGACGGGCTGCATCGTCGTCAAACGCACGGGCACGCGCATCAACATGCAGGCGGGCCGAGATTACTGGTGGCACGAGTTGATGGAGAAGGTTGACGCGAATTGCCCGGCGGAAGAACTGGATAGCGAGCATCCGCTCTACATCCTCTACACTTCGGGCACGACCGGAAAACCGAAAGGCATCCTGCACACCACCGCCGGTTATCTCCTGGGATGCCACCTGACCACGAAGTGGATTTTCGATCTCAAGGACGAGGATATCTACTGGTGCACGGCGGACATCGGCTGGGTGACGGGTCATTCTTACGTTGTCTATGGGCCGCTCTCGAATGGCGCGACCATTCTGATGTACGAAGGCGCGCCGAATCATCCTGAGCCGGATCGCTTCTGGAGCATCATCGAGCGCCACCGCGTCAACATCTTCTATACAGCCCCGACGGCCATCCGCGCATTCGTTAAGTGGGGCGAACACTGGCCACTCAAGCACGATCTATCTAGCCTTAGGTTGCTCGGAACTGTCGGCGAGCCGATCAACCCCGAGGCATGGATGTGGTATAGAGAAATTATCGGCAAGGCTCGCTGTCCGATTGTTGATACGTGGTGGCAGACGGAAACGGGCGCGATCATGATTGCTCCCATTCCCGGCGCAACGCCGACCAAACCCGGCTCGGCGACCAAGCCTCTGCCCGGCATCGAGGTTGACGTGATGACGCGCGAGGGGAAATCTGTCGGCGAATCGGAAGGCGGCTATCTCGTCATCAAGCGTCCCTGGCCTTCGATGCTCAGAACCATCTGGGGGGACGATGAGCGTTACCGCAAGCAATATTGGTCGGAAATTGAAGGCGTTTATTTCGCTGGCGACGGCGCGCGGCGAGACAAAGACGGCTACTTCTGGATTATGGGTCGCGTTGACGATGTAATTAACGTTAGCGGACACCGTTTAGGCACAGCCGAAGTCGAAAGCGCCCTTGTCTCGCACGAGGCGGTCGCGGAGGCGGCTGTCGTGGCGCGTCCCGACGAGATTAAAGGCTCCGGCATCGTCGCTTTCGTCACGCTCGAAGGCACGCACAAGGCGACGGACGCGCTCAAGGAAGAGTTGCGCCGCCACGTCACCAAAGAGATCGGCGCGCTCGCGCGTCCTGATGAGATACGCTTTTCCGATCAGCTTCCGAAGACCAGATCGGGCAAGATCATGCGCCGCCTCCTGCGCGAAATCGCCACAGGCGGTACAATCGCAGGCGACGTGACAACGCTTGAAGACTTTTCCGTCTTGGAGAAACTGCGTGCGGAAGAAGAGTAATAAAACAGTTGCAAGTGACGAGTGACAAGTGACGAGCAAATCCGCTTTCACTTGCTAATTCTCACTCCTCACTCGTCAGTGTTTTTAAGGAGTTAAAAGATGGCCCGACAAATCAGTGCAGAGCAAAGAACGGGGGCGCGCTATCTGGCATCGCTGGTGGTGCGCGTCGAGTGGGATACAGAACAGGGTAAGCATATGGTCGCCGAAGGCAAGACTGAAAATGTCGGCCCTCAAGGGGCGCTCATCCATTTGCAGCGAGAGTTGCCGGATGTCGGCAGCCGCGTGCAGTTGATGGTACTCAACGAAGAAGGACAAAAGCTGCAAGTCGTCACAGAGGTCTTGCGACTTGAGCGCAATGCCGGGCATCCGCTCGCCGCGCTCCAACTTCTGGACGCGACGGAAGAATGGCGCGGGCTTGTCTGGGAGCCTGCTGCGCCTCGCGTCACTCCTCCCACAAAGGAAGAGGACGAAGACGACGAGGAAGCGGAAGAGGAAACAACACATTAAAAACAGAAATCAGAATCCAGAATTCAGGAGTCAGAATAAAAACAAAAGCAGTTGCAGCCTTATTATTCTGACTTCTGGATTCTAACTTCTCGAAAGGATTTGCTATGTTCGACACTCAAATTCAATCCGGCGATTCAGGTAATGAGCGGCGCAAGTTTCCACGTTATCCCGTCACAGAGCAGGTAAAACTGGCTGTTGAAGATGAGAGCGCCGGTGAAACCATCGGCATCGGTGAGGCCGCTGATATCAGCCTTGGCGGATTGCGTGTCCGGTATCTGCCAAAGAACACGGCGGTGCGTGCCGGTGACAAACTTGGACTCCTGCTAATAGATGAAGAGCAGGCATTGTCTTTGCACGGAGAAGTAGTCCATCATGGCACGAGCGATAGCTTCGGCGTGGAATTTCGCGACCTGTCGCTGACAGAGCAACAGGAGATAGACCACTTACTCGAACGCCTGCACCTGTAAAACAGAGAAAATTTTGAAATTTAGAAAAGACACACCAGAGAAGCAAGAGAAAACAGAAGAAGTAAAAGAGGTCGCCGAGACTGCGGCAGTCGCGGCAGCCGAAGCCGCTTGGCCGCAGACGCGCGCCATCCTGCGCATCATCATCATCGTCCTGCTGGTCGCGGCCATGATGTGGGTGTTGTACAGGATCGAAGGCGTGATTCTGCTCATCGTTCTTTCAATCTTCTTCGCTTATCTGATCGCGCCGCTCGTCGAGTTCGTGCGCCGTCCCTTCCACGTACGCGGGCGCGAAACTATCATGCCGCACGTTGCTGCGCTCGGGATTGTTTACGCCGTTCTCTTCGGCTCATTGATTCTTGCGCTCTGGCTTCTGCTGCCGCGACTGAGCAAGCAGATCAAAGCCTTTTCGGATGCAAGCACACAGTTTCAGACCAATGCCGAAGGCCGCGTCAAAGTTCTGAACGATTTTTGTCGCCGGAACGAGATTTCAGAAAACGTCTGCGATTCCCTCAACAACGCCGCGACGGGCGGAATCGCTGCGCTCAAAAATTCCATCGCCACCGATTTGCCAAACCTGGCGGTTGTGATACTCGGCTACATTCCCTGGCTGATTCTGGTTCCAATCCTTTCTTTCTTCCTTTTGAAAGATGCGGACAGTTTTCGCCGCTCCGCGCTCCAGATGCTTCCGAGCGGGCGCTGGCGCTGGCGCGGCGACGAATTCTTTCAAGACGTTAACAGCGCGCTCGCCGCTTACATCCGCGCGCAGCTAACGGCCTGCCTGCTCATCGGAACCATTTGCACAATCGGCTTTATCCTTCTCGGCGTGCCGTTCCCGCTCGTCCTGGGCGTGATCGCTGGCATGTTGGAATTCATCCCACTGGTCGGGCCGGTGGTGGTGGCTGGCATGGCGATGCTGATCACGACTTTCAGTCCCGAAACTTCCGGCTATACCGCGCTCTGGGTGCTGTTGTTTCTGGGCGTCTTACGCCTCATTCACGATTACGTTATTTACCCGAAGCTGGTCGGGCAAGGCGTTCACCTGCACCCGCTGGCGGTGATTCTGGCAATCCTGGCTGGTCACGAGCTGGCAGGCATAGCCGGAATTTTCCTGTCAATTCCCGTGATCGCCATCGCCACCGTCAGCTATCGCCACTGGCTTGAGCATAGAGGCAGCGAAGGATTGGTGGCGGAGATTTTGCAGCCGGTCGAAGAGGCCGCCATCGCGCCTGCGGAACCAGACAAGGAGATTCACACTACTCAGCCGCATACCGCTCTTTCTGACCCCGACAGGCTAGAAGCACACCCGACCTCCGACACCACCCCCGATGAGATGAGACGCGCCCGTCCAGACCTCACCACCGGCGAACTCAAAATGCCAAGAATGGACTAAGAACAGTGACAAGCTAAAAGTGACAAGTGGCGAGCAAGAACAAGATTTTCACTTGTCACTTGTCACTGTTTTTCCATCATTTCGATAAATCGTTTGAAGTGATGCACGGCGTCGTGTGGGCCGGGCGCGGCTTCGGGGTGATATTGAACCGAGAAGATAGGAAGTGTGCGATGACGCATTCCTTCCACACAGTTGTCATTGAGGTTGATGTGCGTGACTTCGATCTCTGCGGGTAAGCTCCCGGCTTCGACGGCGAATCCGTGATTGTGCGAGGTAATCTCGATTGACCCGTTTTGTAAATCTTTGACTGGCTGGTTGCCGCCGCGATGCCCGAATTGCAGCTTGTAAGTTGTCCCGCCAAACGCTCGCCCCAGCAATTGATGCCCGAAGCAGATGCCGAACGTGGGCACGCCCGATTCGGCCACGCGGCGGACTTCCCCAATAACCTTTGTCATCGAGGCCGGATCGCCCGGCCCGTTTGAAAGATAAATTCCATCCGGCTTCAAGTTTATAACTTCCGATGCGGGCGTGTTGGCAGGCACGACCGTGACCCGACAATTCATTCGCGCGAGTTCGTGCAGAGAATTCGTCTTAACTCCGAAGTCGTAGCAGACGACGTGAAAACGCTCTTCGCCTTCGGATGGAATCTCGTAAGGCCGTTCGCAAGTGACCACGCTCGCCAATTCCCTGTTATCCATCGCGGGCGACTGCCTGGCTTTCTCAACGAGGCTCGCTTCATCAAGATCAATGGTTGAAAGGCAGGCTCGCATCGCTCCCTTGTCGCGGATGTGACGAACCAGAGAGCGCGTGTCAATGCCTTCGATGGCGACAGTCTTCCAACGCTTCAGGTAAGCATCGAGTGTCTCTTCCGCGCGCCAGTTTGACGCCACGCGGCTCGCTTCGCGCACGACGAAGCCCTCGACCCACGGGCGCGAGGATTCCGCATCCTTGCTCGTCACACCGTAGTTGCCAATCAGCGGATACGTCATGCAGACGATCTGCCCGGCGTAGGACGGGTCGGTCAGAATCTCCTGATACCCTGACATCGAAGTATTGAAGACCATCTCGCCGCACGTCTCGCCCTCCGCCCCCCACGAGCGTCCACGAAACTTGCGCCCATCTTCGAGCGCGAGCAGTGCTGGTTTTGAATCGTTGAGAGCCATTGAGAAGTTAAGGAGTCGCTAGTTTGCGCCCACACGGACAAAATCGCCAGCCTTGATTTCCTCCAGGACTTTCCTGATTTCAGGCATCAACGGCAACAGCATTTTCAGGCGATTGTTTCTCGCCACTAACAGAATGATCCCGATATTAACTGTTTTAAGATTCTGCTGGAATTTCAAATTCTGATCAACGGTGAGGAAGACATCAAATTCCGCTTCGGCCAATGCTAAGAGCTTCCCGTTCTTGACGCCTGACCATCCTTGCTCGGTAATTGTAATCACTTCATGTTCCGCCAACTCTCGCTCTAACTTGCGCGGCACACACTCATCAAGCAACACTTTCATATTCCTGCGCCAGTAATGCTTCTTTCATTTTCTCAAGCAACCTCACAGCCTGCTCTTTGCTGACAGCAGGGAAATCATCAAGAAACTCGTCGAGGCTCTCGCCTTCTTCGAGATAATCAAAGAGGGTCTGCACAGGAACGCGAGTGCCGGCAAAGACAGGTGTGCCGCCAAGAATGTCGTCAGAACGTTGGATTAAAGGTGTCTCAGGCATAGCTCATTACCTCGCGTCGCAATCATATCAAAATCTTCAGGCTAGAGAGTAGAAACCGGGCTAACGCTATCCTCCTTTTTGAACTCAACTAAATCCCAAAGATTGCCGTACAAATCTTCAAAGACGGCGACCGTCCCGTATTCTTCCGTTTTGGGTTCTCTGACAAAAGTTATGCCTTGTTGCTGCATATTCCTATAGTCTCTCCAAAAGTCGTCGGTCTTGAGAAATAGAAAAACGCGCCCGCCTGTCTGATTACCGATTCTGCTTCTCTGCTCCTCGCCGACACCTTTCGCAAGTAGTAAGCAACATTCTTCGGAACCTTCGGGCGCGACCAAAACCCATC